>NZ_JABWRG010000014.1:0-69895 GCF_014268825.1 Pseudomonas sp. SWRI51
ATTCTGGAGGGTGCTCAGATCCTGGGGCTGCTTCGCAGCCCTTTCGCGGCACAAGGCCGCTCCTACACAATCAAAAGAGACTTGCCCGAAACCATAGAATCTCCCACGCTGCCCCAGTGCTCTGCGCACAGCGAAGCCCAAACACCGCTACCTGCTCACAGCGCCTGATACTGCATCCTGAACCCCAGGCTCATGACTTCACCTTGCTCTAACAAGCGCAGCCCCGGCCGCCCGGGCAAGTGATGCGCATTGACCGGGTGGCTGACCGGCTCGAAACAGAAGAAGTCCTTGCCCTGCGGGCAAAACAGCAAGAAGTGCTCGGCGCCTGTGGCGCTGCACGCCAGGCGGTAGCCAGCACTTGGCTGCTCGATAATGCAGCTGCCCGGCCAGCCGCCAAAGCCATGATCGACTACTCCGCTTGGCAGAGGCCCGAGCGCCTCGAAGTTCCAGTCTTGCGGCAGTGCCGCCTGGCGCGAAGGCAACTGCCCTTCGTCTGCCAGCCACACATGCTGCGCCGCCGCCTGCAGCCGAGTATCGGCATGGCGCGGGAAATAGGGGTGTAGCCCCAGCCCGTACCAGTTGGCGACGGGGTCTTGATGAGTGACCTGCAGGTCCAGTTGCAGGCAGCCGTCATGCAGTTCCACATCCAGCGTCGCGCGGTAGGCGAACGGCACTTTGCTGTCCAGGCTCAGGCGCGCCCGGCGCTGGCTGTGGTGCTCAACCTGCCAGGCCTGCAACCAGGCGCTGCCATGGATGGGGTAGACGTCATGGTCGGTATTGGGCGCCAGCGCCTGCCAACCATCGGGGCGGGCATAACCGCCTCCGGCGATGCGGTTGGACCAGGGAGCCAGCAGGTAGCAGCCCAGCCGCCGCGGCGTGCCGCTGGCGATTGCGGCTGCGTCGCTGTGGCGCAGCAGCGCCTGGCCGGTGGCCTTGACCTGCCAGTTGACCAGGCTGGCGCCGGTTGCGGGTGCCAGGCTCAGGCGGGTCAGGTGGTCTTGCAGGTGCAGTTCGGTCACGGCCAATTCAAGGCTCCTTTGAAGAGGGGTCAGTTGGCCCGGCGGTACGTCAGCAGCACGATGCCGCTCACCACCACGGCGCCGCCGAGCAGTTGCAGGTTGCCCAATTGCTGGCCCAGCAGCGCCCAGCCCAGCAGCAGGGTGGCGATGGGTTCGACATTCATCACCGGAGCGTTCTGCGCCATGTTCAGCCGTGGCACGCAGACGAACAGCAAGGTGAACGCCACGCCATACAACACCACGAGACTTGCCAGGGCGACCCAGCCGGTGCTGCTGCCCGGCAGTGACAACCCGGACGGCATCACGCCGCTGGCGCCCGCCACCAACATGCTGGAAAACACGATCAGCAAGGTCAGCAGGCTGCGCACCGGGCCGCGAACGCTGGCCAGCTTATGGTCGGTTATCCACAGGGCACAGGCGAACGCGCAGGCAGCGCCGAAGGCCAGGCTGACGCCCAGCGCCCAGTGCGGGTTGGCGTCACTGCTGGCGGCCAGGCGCCCAGGCACATCCAGTGCCAGCACCAGGCCGCACAGGATCAACCCCATGAACAGCACCGTGCGCCCGGTCGGGCGCGCGCCGCCCAGCGCCCAGGTGAGCAGCGCCAGCAGCATCGGGAAGGTGCTGCCCACCAGTAATGCCAGCGCCACCGGAATGCGCGCCACGGCCGAATACAGGCACAGGCTCTGGGTGGCGATCAGCAGGCCCAGCAGCAATTGCCAGCGCCGCGTGCCGCTGGGCAGGCCGATGCTCTGGCGCTGCCACAGCAGCAGGCCGGCGAGCACCAGGAAGGTAATGCCCGAGCGGCACAAAATGGCCAGCAGCACGCCGGTGCCGTCATCGAAGGCGATGCGGGCGGCGACGTGGTTGGCAGCGAAGGAACACGCCAGCAGCGCCAACAGGGCGATGGCCAGCTTGCGTGGGAAAAGGGCAGGAGCCAGGGAGGTTACAGCCATGTGCAGAGTCCATTTTGCAAAACAGCGCTTTGCTAGCTGTGTGTAGGAGCGGCGCGGGTTTAAAGTACGACGCTAGGCAGCCACAGCGAAATCGCCGGAATGTAGGTCACCGCCATCAGCACCAGGAACAACGCCAGATAAAACGGCAGCAACGCCTTCACCGTGGCTTCGATACTGACCTTGCCGATCGCCGAGCCGACAAACAGCACTGCACCCACGGGCGGTGTGATCAGCCCGATGCCCAGGTTCACCAGCATGATCATGCCGAAGTGCACCGGGTCCACGCCGATACCGGTAATCACCGGCAGCAGGATGGGCGTGAGAATCAGGATCAGCGGCGCCATGTCCATCACCGTGCCCAGCAACAACAGCATGAAGTTGATGCACATCAGGATCACATAGCGATTGTCCGACAGGGTCAGGAACGCCGTAGTGATTTTCGACGGGATCTGCATCAGCGTCATCACGTAGCCGAAGCTTGCGGCAAAGCCGATCAGGATCATCACGATGGAGATGGTACGCACCGTGCGGTGCATCAACTTGGGCAGGTCGCGCCACTTGTAGTCGCGGTAGATGAACATGGTCACGAAGAACGACCACACCACGGCCACGGCTGCCGATTCGGTTGCGGTGAACACCCCGGACAGAATGCCGCCCAGAATGATGACCATGGCCATCAGCCCCCACAGCGCTTCGCCGGCAATCTTCAGCGCCTGGCGCAGCGGGATTACCTCACCCTTGGGGTAGTTGCGCTTTTTCGCGAAGATCAGGCACAGGCCCATCATCACCGCGCTGAGCAGCAACCCCGGCATCACCCCGGCCATGAACAGCGAGGCAATCGACACCGTGCCGCCGGCCGCCAGCGAATACAGCACCGAGTTGTGGCTCGGCGGGGTCAGCAGCGCCTGCACCGAACCGCTGACGGTCACGGCAGTGGAGAACTCGCGCGGGTAGCCTTTGCGCTCCATCTCCGGGATCAGCACCGAGCCCACCGATGCAGTGTCGGCCACCGACGAGCCGGAAATGGCGCCAAAGAACGTCGAGGCCATGATATTGACCAGCGACAGCCCGCCCCGCACAAAGCCCACCAGCACCCCGGCGAAGGCCACCAGCCTGCGTGACATGCCGCCTTCGGCCATGATCGCGCCCGCCAGCACGAAGAACGGGATCGCCAGCAGCGAGAACTTGTTAACCCCGCTGGCCACCTGAATCATCATCGCTTGCAGCGGGATGTCGATCCACCAGGCGCCAATCAGCGCCGACAGGCCAAGGGCATAGGCCACTGGCATGCCGAGCAGAATCAGCAGGATAAAGCTGCCCAACAAAATGAATGCATCCATGTCAGGCCGCTCCTTCGCTTTCTTCGAAATGGTCGAAGCGCACGACCTTGCGCTGGCTCTGATCGCCCAGAAGCAGTTTTTCCACCACAAAAAACAGCGTCAGCACACCGCCAATCGGGATCGGCGCGTAGGTCATGCCCACGCGGATGCCTGGCAGCGACGCCAGCGACTGGTTCCAGGTGGTGATGCACAGCTTGGTGCCGTACCAGGTCATGAACACGCAGACCACGATCATCAGTACTTGCACCAGTACCGACAGCAGCCGGCGCGGGATGGGTGGCAGGCGGTCGGTGATCATCGCCACCGCCATGTGTGCCCCGGCGCGGTAGCTGGCGGCGGCGCCGACGAAGGTGAACACCACCATCAGCAGAATCGCCACCGGCTCTGGCCAACTGGAGCCGGTGCCCAGCACATAGCGGGCGAAGATGCCCCACGGGATGATCAACGACATGGTCAGGATCGACAGGCCGGCGATCCAGATGCAGCCGCGATACAGCGTGTCGTTCACGCTCAGAAACAGTGATTTCATTGGCATCACCAAAGCGGCAGGGCGACGGGCGCCGCACTGCCGGGTTTGTCTTGGAAGGGGCCGGCTTTACTGGACGGCGTCGATACGCTTCATCAGGTCGGCGTAAGGCGCGCCGTATTTCTCGCGCACCGAGGCAGTGGCGTCATAGAACGGCTTCTTGTCGACGGTGATGAACTCGACACCGGCCGCCTTGAGTTTCTCTTCGCTGGCGGCGGACTTGGCATCCCACAGGGCGCGCTCTTCCATCTGCGCTTCGCGGGCGACCTTTTTCACCAGGGTTTGCTGCTCGGGGGTGAGCTTGTCCCAGGTGGTCTTGGACATCACCACCGGCTCCGGCAGGATCAGGTGGCCGGTGAGGGTGTAGTACTTGGCGCTCTGGTAGTGGTTGTGCTCGAGCAGCGTCGGCGGGTTGTTCTCGGCGCCGTCGATAACGCCGGTCTGCAGGGCGCTGAAGATCTCGCCGGTGTCCATGGCGATGCCGTTGCCGCCCATGGCGTTCATCATGTCGATGAACAGCGGGTTGCCTTGCACGCGGATTTTCATGCCCTTGAGGTCTTCAAGGCGGCGTACCGGTTTTTTCGTGTAGATGCTGCGCGAGCCGCCATCCATCCAGGCCAGGGCCACCAGGTTGAATTCGGAATTGGTGATCTTGTCGAGGATCTCCTGGCCGATCTCGCCGTCGATGATCTTGCGCATGTGCTCGTGGTCGCGGAACACGAACGGCATGTTGAACACGTTCACATCCGGCACCACCGGGCCGACGATGCCCAGGCTGACGCGGGTCATCTGCACGGCGCCAATCTGCGTCTGCTCGATCACTTCCTTCTCCGAGCCCAGCACGCCGCCGGCGAACATCTTGAAGGTGATAGCGCCATTGCTGGCCTGTTCGAGTTTTTTGCCCATGTTCTGTTCGGCGACCACGGTCGGGTAGCCGGCCGGGTGGATTTCGGCGAACTTGATGTCCAGCGCCGAGGCCGGCATGGCCAGGCTGAAGGTCAGCGGGAGTACGGCAAGAAGCAGCTTGCGTTTGAAAGTCATGATGAAACTCCGTGTTTTTTATTATCCGGTTTCGTTCGTGCAAGTGTTGGATGCCAGGGCGTTCAGCCTTGCCAGGCAGGCTCCTCCAAGCCTCGGGTGCCAGGGTTTAGGGCGAATACCCCACCGGCCAGCGGCTGGTCGCTGAGGTCGGTGTTGGCGGGGCGGATCGAGGTCACGTAGAGGGTGTCGAGGTTGGCGCCCCCGAAGGCGCACATGGCCGGTTTTTTCACCGGCACGTCGAGCGAGCGGTCGAGGCGCCCGTCCGGGGTGAAGCGGTGAATCTGCCCGGCGTCGTTGCCGCAGATCCAGTAGCAGCCGTCCTGGTCGACGGCGGCGCCATCGGGGCGGCCGGGGTATTCGCGCATATCGACGAACAGGCGTTTGTTGTGCGGCGTGGCGGTATCAATGTCGTAGTCGAAGGCCCAGATCTGCTGCACCTGGGGGTGCGAGTCAGACAGGTACATGCGCCGGCCGTCCGGGCTGAAGGCCAGGCCGTTGGGCACGATCATGCCGTCCTGTTGCAGGTGCAGGCGGCCTTCGCCGTCATGCCGGTACAGCGCGCCCACTGGCGCACCTTGTTGCATGTCCATGAGCATGGTGCCGGCCCAGAAGCGGCCTTGGCGGTCGCAGCGGCCATCGTTGAAGCGCATGCCGGGCTGGGCATGGGCAACGCTGCTCAGCAGGTGGCTGGCGAGGCTGCCGTCGGCCTGGGGGCGTAGCTGGAAGATGCCGCTTTCCATGCCGGCCACCCAGCCATGGGCGCTGCGGGCGATGCAGGCGAGCATCTGCTCGCCTTGCCACACCTGGTGCAGGCCATCGGCCAGTTGCCAGCGGTGCAGCTGGCGCGCGGGGATATCGACCCAGTACAGGGCCTGTTCGAGCGGGTGCCACACCGGGCTTTCGCCGGTGCCATTACGGGCATCGAGGATCAGTTCGCAGTTCATCGCCAGGCCTTCTGCGGTGCAGGGTCAGTTGAACGGGCCGGCCGCCGCGAAGGCGCCGCCCTGGTAGACCATGCTCGGATCATCGGCGGCTGGCGCCGGCTTGGCTTCGACGGCCGCGCGGAACACCTCGGAGGTGTCCTTAGGCTGGTAGCCCAGGTGCTCGGCATGGCGGTTGTCCCACCACACGGTGCGGTTGTCGGAGGCGCCGTAGACGATGGTGTGGCCGACATTGGCGGTAAACAGCCCGCGCTGGATCAGTTGCACCAGGTCGTCGTAGCTCAGCCAGGTGCAGAGCATGCGGGGGTTTTGTGGCTCGGGGAACGATGAGCCAATGCGGATGCTCACGGTTTCGATGCCGTAGCGGTCGAAGTAGAAGCTGGCAAGGTCTTCGCCGTAGCACTTGGACAGCCCGTAGTAGCTGTCCGGGCGGCGTGGGGAGTGGGCGTCGATGCGCTCGTCCTGGCGGTAGAAGCCGATGGTGTGGTTGGAGCTGGCGAAGATGATGCGCTTGACGCCATGCTTGCGCGCGGCCTCGTAGACGTGGAACACGCCGCAGATATTCGGGCCGAGGATGGTTTCGAACGAGTGCTCGGTCGACACGCCGCCAAAGTGGATGATGGCGTCTACGCCTTCGACCAGCGCGTGCACCGCCGCTTTCTCGGCGAGGTCGCAGGTGACCACTTCTTCGTCGGCACCGCGTGGCGGGTCCATGGGGCTGATATCAGAAAGGCGCAGGACCTCGGCAACGTCGTGCAGACGTTCGCGAAGGACCTTGCCCAGGCCGCCTGCGGCTCCGGTGAGCAGCAGGCGTTTGAAGGGAGTAGGGGTCATGGCCGGCTCTTTTGTTAATTGTTGTAAGTTGTCGTATGACTGCGAAGATTATCGACAGTGCGTTTGCAGGTTGTCAACGGGGCATGGTGGGCAGGTGATCAACTGTCCTGTACCAGCCCGGCTGAAATATTCCGCCGATCTAATGTTCTGGGTTACCTGCCAGGGCCTCATCGCAGGCTGGCGCCAGCTCCCACAAGATCAAGAGCAACGCGGCCCCTGTGGGAGCTGGCGCCAGCCTGCGATGAGGCCAGGACAGGCTTATAAACAACCGTCGAATCGCCTGTTACAAAAGTGACAACGGGTAATTGAATATCAGCCGGTTCTCATCGAACTCGTTATTGTTGAAATCGCGGCGGATCGAAGAGTTGCGCCATTTCACGCTGAGGTCCTTGAACGCCCCACTCTGGATCACATACGCAAGCTCGGTCTCGCGCACCCATTCCTTGCCGTCAGTCACGCTGCCGATACGCACGTCTTCGCCGCTGATATAGCGGTTCATCAAGGTCAGCCCCGGCACGCCGACCGTGACGAAGTTGAAGTCATGGCGCACCTGCCATGAACGCTCCTCGGCCAAGTCGAAGCTTGAGTTGTAGCTGTCGTTGGCCAGGGTCCCGCCGCTGGTGCCGTTGACCCGCATCCAGGTGTCGCCGTTGACCCGCTGCAAGCCCACCCAGAAGGTGTGCCCGGCGTACTTGGCCGAGAACATGCCCGAGTAGGTCTTGTTGTCCAGCTTGCCGGCCCGCGCCGCGCCGTCGTCATCGCCATGGAAATAGCCAAGGTTGGCGCCCAGGGTCCAGTCACCCAGCGGCTGGCTATGGCTCAGTTGCAGGTACTGCTGTTGGTACACGTCCTTGAGCTCGGCATTCCACACGCCAACCAACGTGCGCTTTTCATTGAAGGTGTACTCGCCACCGACAAAGTTGAAGCGGTCCGAAAGCCCGCCGCCGTAGCTCATGTCTTCCATGCTCGCGTCGTTGCGCGGGCTGTTGCCACGGAACTGGCCGCCATACAGCGTCAGCCCGGCCAGCTCACTGGACGTCACCTGCCCGCCACGGAAAGTCTGCGGCAGCGAACGGCCGTCATCGGACCGCAGAATCGGCAGCACCGGCATCCATTCGCCGATCTTCAGCTCGGTCTTGGAAATCCGCGCCTTGCCCGCTACCGCCAGGCGCCCGTAGTCATCGGCCGGCCGGCCATCCTGGTGGCGTGGCAACAGCCCGGTGCCGTAGGTGCCGCCGCCGCCGTCGAGCTTGACCGACCAGAGCCCAAGCACATCTGCACCAAACCCCACCGGCCCCTCGGTAAACCCGGAGCGGGCATCGAGGATGAAGCTCTGCGTCCATTCCTCCGCCTTGCTCTGCGAGTTGGCGGGGTTGGTGAAGTTGCGGTTGATGTAGAAGTTGCGCAACCCGAGCGTGGCCTTGGCATCGTCGACGAAGCCTGCGGCGAGGCCGGTGGCTGGCAGGCCACCGAGGACGCTGGCGCCGAGCAGGGCGAAGGGAAGGGTCTGGCCGATTTTCATTATTGTTGTGCTCCCTGGGGGTGTAGCTGCCCGTCCCCCGTGCACGCGTTGGCGCCGGAAGTTGGGGCGGTGGATACCGGGCCCGGCATGGGCCTTGGGTGAAATTACGGTGAGCGGCGTCAGGTGCCCGAAGGGGGACACAACGGGTCGAAGAGGCGAGGGTTGCCGAGCAGGCGGTACGAGTGGCGTGCGAATGCAGTGCGGGATGTCGACATGAGGAGGTCCATTCTTTTGTTATTTTTGTTATCTGTTGTCGTACAACGTGGCGGATTATTATCAAGCGCTCAAGGGGCTGTCAACGGTGAGTTTGCATAGTCCTACGCCGCTTATCCGACTTTCCGCAACCTAGAGCCGCTGGTCGCTCTTCTATTATCGGAAACGCCTTACATGCCCGCTGACTGGCATGGATCAATGGCAGCAATCTGCGCTTGGCCTACTTTCTCGGACCTCACGTAAACCATGGATGAGAAAGTCATGACGACACTGCAGCGTTCACACGATATCCAACCCCTTGATCACCCGGATGTCACCTTGCAGCTCAATGGCCAACCGGTCGTTGCCGCTGCGGGTGAAACGGTGCTCAGCGTCCTCAGTGCGGTCGGCCTGCGCCAGGTGGCACGCAACGACCATGGCCAGGCCAGCGGCGCGTTCTGCGGCATGGGTGTTTGCCATTGCTGCCTGGTGCAGATCGACGGCCGGCCCAAGCGCCGGGCCTGTCAGACCGTGGTGCGCCCTGGGATGCAGGTGCAAACCCAGGTGAACGCGGTCGCCGGGGAGGGCCAGCCATGAGCTTGCGTCCTGTGATCGTTGGCGGTGGGTCGGCTGGCATGGGCGCCGCCATCGAATTCGCCGCACATGGCGTCGACAGCCTGCTGTTCGACGAAGCCTCGCGTGCAGGCGGTGTGGTGTATCGCGGCCCGCTGCGCGCGGGGGTGGACCTCGGTTACCTCGGCTCGCGCTACGCCAAGGCGCTGACCGCGTTGCATGAAGACTTTGCCGCCAGTGCCGAGCATATCGACCTGCGCCTGAACCACCGCGTGGTGGGCGGCGATGACCAGCGACTGATGGTGCTCGACGGCGACGAACGCCTGCACGAAATCGACTATAGCCACCTGGTGCTGGCCGCCGGCTGCCACGAGCGCAATGTGCCGTTCCCTGGCTGGACGCTGCCAGGGGTGATGCTGCTGGGCGGCTTGCAATTGCAGATCAAGAGCGGGGTAGTGAAGCCCTTGGGCAGCACCTTGATTGCGGGCACCGGGCCGCTGCTGCCGCTGGTCGCCTGCCAGCTGCACGCGGCGGGGGCCAAGGTGGCGGGCGTCTACGAGGCCTGCGCATTCAACCGCATCGCCCGCGAAAGCCTGGCACTGCTCAACAAGCCGCAGTTGTTTCTCGACGGCCTGAGCCTGCTGGCCTACATGAAGCTTAATGGCATCCCCATGCATTACGGTTGGGGCGTGGTCGGTGCCAGCGGGGACGATGAGCTGCGCGAAGTCAGTGTGGCGCCCTATACCGCTGACTGGAAGCCGGACATGACCCGCGTGCAGCGCGAACTGGTGCAAACCCTGGCGGTGGGCTACGGCTTCATTCCGCGCACCCAGCTCAGCCAGCAATTGGGCTTGGCCCACGGGTTCAGTGCCGACGGCTACCTGCGCGCCGAGTGCAATGTGTGGCAGCAAAGCAGCCGCCCAGAGGTCCACCTGGCGGGCGACATGGCCGGTATTCGGGGTGGCGAGGCGGCAATGCTCACCGGGCGTATCGCTGCGGTGTCGGTATTGCTGCAAATGGGCAAGCTGGACGCAGCGCAAGCCATCGAACTGCGTGAGCGCTACCTCGGCAAGCTGGCGGCGATCGGGCGCTTCCGTGCCGGCGTCGAGCGCTTCACCGCCCGTGGCGCTGCGCAAGTCGAACTGCCCCAGGCCGAGACGGTGATCTGCCGTTGCGAACACGTCACCCGCGAGCAGATCGACCTTGCCCTGGAGCAGGGCGTGCAGGACATGGCCAGCCTGAAGATGCGCACCCGCGTGAGCATGGGCGACTGCCAGGGCCGCATGTGCGTCGGCTACTGCAGCGACCGCCTGCGCACCGCCACCGGGCGCAAGGATGTGGGCTGGCTGCGGCCACGCTTCCCGATTGACCCGATTCCATTTTCTGCATTCGAACACTTGGGCACGGAGGCCTGAACATGGCTAAGCATTACGACATCATCATTGCCGGCGGCGGCGTGATCGGCGCCTCGTGCGCCTACCAGCTGTCCAAGCGCAAGAACCTGCGTATCGCGCTGATCGACAGCAAGCGCCCTGGCAACGCCACCCGCGCTTCGGCCGGCGGCCTATGGGCCATCGGCGAGTCGGTGGGGCTGGGCTGCGGGGTGATCTTCTTTCGCATGATGTCCTCGCGCAGCAAGCGCGAGGCCAATGGCGCGGCGGTGGTGGTCGATTCCAGCACGCCGCATATCCTGCCGCAGTGCTTCTTCGACTTTGCCTTGCAGTCCAACGCGCTTTATCCACAGCTGCACGAAGAGCTGATCGAGCGCCACGGGATGGACTTCAAGTTCGAGCACACCGGCCTCAAGTACATCATTCAGGACGAAGAGGACCAGCTGTACGCCCAGCACATCGTCAGTCATATTCCGCACCTGGCTGACCAGGTGCGCTGGCTCGACCAGGCGGCCTTGCGCGCAGCCGAGCCGGGCGTCACCGAGCATGCCCATGGCGCGCTGGAGTTTCTTTGCGATCACCAGGTCAGCCCGTATCGCCTGGGCGACGCCTTCATGGAAGCGGCGCGGCAGAATGGCGTCGACCTGTACCCCAACGTCAATGTGACTGGCGTGCTGCATCAGGGCGGGCGTATCAAAGGTGTGCAAACCGCGGAGGCTGGTGAGTTCCACTGCGAGACCTTGATCAACGCTGCCGGCGCCTGGGCGGCCGAGCTGAGTGAATGGGCCACCGGGCAGAGCATTCCGGTCAAGCCGGTGAAAGGGCAGATTGTGCTGACCGAGCGCCTGCCGCGCCTGCTCAATGGCTGTATCACCACCAGCGACTGCTACATGGCGCAGAAGGACAACGGCGAAATCCTGATTGGCAGCACCACCGAGGAGAAGGGCTTCGACGTCAGCAACACCTTCCCCGAGATCAACGGCCTGGTGCAAGGCGCTATCCGCTGCCTGCCGGAGCTGGCCAAGGTCAACCTCAAGCGCACCTGGGCGGGGTTGCGCCCAGGCTCGCCGGACGAGTTGCCGATTCTCGGGCCGGTGGACCACATCCACGGGTACTACAACGCCTGTGGGCATTTCCGCACCGGCATCCTGACGTCGGCCATCACCGGCGTGATGCTGGATAAAGTTATCCACAACGAACCGCTGCCGCTGGATATCACACCCTTCCTGGCGTCTCGTTTCGCAGAAGATCAACGCAAAGCCGCCATTGGCTGAGCCCGCGCTTGTGCGCACGGTGGGGGCTGCTCGACGGCCCCCGCTGTGTGAATGAACTACCCTGATGCGGTGACGTCGTTAACTGTAAGGCGACGTCCCGTCATCGATTGGGGAGGGTCATGAATGCTTGCGCAACTTCCACCCGCATTGCAGAGCCTGCACTTGCCGCTACGCGTGAAACTGTGGGACGGCAACCAGTTCGAACTGGGGCCAAACCCTCAGGTCACCATCGTGGTCAAGGAACCCCAGCTGATCGCACAGCTGACCCATCCGAACCTTGAACAGCTTGGTTCAGCCTTCGTCGAAGGCAAGCTGGAGCTTGAGGGTGATATCGGCGAGGTAATCCGCGTTTGTGATGAACTCAGCGACGCCTTGCTCAAGGATGAAGAAGATGTGCTGCCGGTGCGCTGCGCCCATGACAAACGCACCGACGCCGAGGCGATTTCCTACCATTACGACCTGTCCAACGACTTCTACCAGCTATGGCTGGACCCGGACATGGTCTACTCCTGCGCGTACTTCAAGGAGCCGGACAATACCCTGGCGCAAGCCCAGCAAGACAAGTTCGACCACCTGTGCCGCAAGCTGCGCCTGCAAGCCGACGACTATCTGCTGGATGTGGGCTGCGGCTGGGGCGGGCTGGCGCGGTTCGCCGCGCGCGAGTACGGGGCGAAGGTGTTCGGCATCACCCTGAGCAAGCAGCAACTGAAGCTGGCGCGCCAGCGGGTCAAGGAGGAAGGCCTGGCCGGCAAGGTCGAGTTGCAGATCCTCGATTACCGCGACTTGCCCCAGGACGGCCGTTTCGACAAGGCAGTCAGTGTCGGCATGTTCGAGCACGTTGGCCACGCCAACCTCGAACTGTACTGCCAACGCCTGTTCGCTGCGGTGCGTGAAGGTGGCGTGGTGATGAACCATGGCATCACTGCCAAGCATGTAGATGGCCGCCCGGTGGGGCGTGGTGCGGGCGACTTCATCGACCGCTATGTGTTCCCCCACGGCGAGCTGCCGCATATTTCGATGATCACAGCGCGCATCTGCGAAGCGGGGTTGGAGGTGGTGGACGTCGAAAGCCTGCGCCTGCACTACGCCAAGACCCTCAACCACTGGAGCGAAAACCTCGAGAACCAGCTACACCGCGCCGCCGCGCTGGTGCCGGAGAAAACCCTGCGTATCTGGCGCCTGTACCTGGCCGGGTGTGCCTACGCCTTCACCAAGGGCTGGATCAACCTGCACCAGATCCTTGCGGTAAAACCCTTTGCCGATGGCCACCATCAGCTGCCCTGGACGCGCGACGACATGTACCGCTGAAACTCACAGGATGGGTGAAATCAACCGTGCGATGCGCATGCCCAACTGCTGCAGGCGGTGGGTATCGCGGCTGTCTTCGGCGGTAATTTCCCGGGCCTGCTCGAAGTCCTCGGTGAGCATCTGTTCCACCTGGTCGGCAAACGCCCGGTCGACGGTGAGCAGGGTAATCTCGAAGTTCAGGCGGAACGAGCGGTTATCCAGGTTGGCACTGCCGATGGCGGTGATTTCATCGTCCACCAGCACCACTTTCTGGTGCAAAAAGCCCGGCTGATACCTGAACATGCGCACCCCCGCGCGTACTGCCTCGAAGGCGAACAGGCTGGAGGCGGCATAGACGATGCGGTGGTCGGGCCGCGACGGGATGAGGATGCGCACATCGACCCCGCGCAGCACGGCCAGGCGCAGGGCGGCGAAGATGGCTTCGTCGGGAATGAAGTACGGGCTGGTGATCCACACCCGCCGGGTGGCCGAATGGATCGCTTCCAGAAAGAACAGCGCACAGGTTTCCTGCGGGTCGGCCGGGCCACTGGCCAGTGCCTGGCACAGCACGCCGTCCTCGGGGTAGGTGTCGGGCAGAATCAGCGGGGGGAGCTGGCGCGTGGCCCAGTACCAGTCTTCGGCAAACGACTCCTGCAAGCAGGCCAGCACCGGGCCGCAGATCTGCACATGGGTATCGCGCCATGGCGACAGTTGCGGGTGCGCACCGAGGTATTCGTCACCCACGTTATGCCCACCCATGAAGCCCAGCACCCCGTCCACCACCACGATCTTGCGGTGGTTGCGGAAGTTGACCTGAAAGCGGTTGAACCAGCCACGGCGGGTGGCGAAGGCTTGGATCTCCACGCCACCGTCGCGCAGCGTCTGGCTGTAGCGCGCCGGCAAGGCATGGCTGCCGACGCGGTCATACAGCACGAACACCCGCACCCCTTCGGCGGCCTTGCGCAGCAACAGCTGCTGCAACTGCTGGCCGAGGTTGTCGTCGTGGATGATGAAGAATTGCACCAGTACCGTATCGCGGGCGCGTTCGATGGCGGCGAAAATGGCCGCGAAGGTGGCCTCGCCGTTGATCAGCAGCTTCACTTCGTTATTGGCCAGGCACGGCATGCGCCCAAGCTTGGGCAGTGCGCGCAGGGCGGCGTAGCTGTCGGACTCGCGCGCGGTAAGGGCCTCTTCCACCCAAGGCCGCCAGTTGAGGCTGGCCATGGCCACGTGCATTTCCTGGTTGGCCTGGCGCCGGGCCTGGATGTAGGCATAGAAAGAGCGTGCGCCGAACACCAGGTACGGGATCAGTGCCAGGTAAGGAATGAAGAACAGCGGCATGGCCCAGGCGATGGCGCCTTGGGCGGTGCGCACGGTAAACACGGCGTGCAGCGCGGCGACGATGCCGAGCAGGTGGATAACACCGAGCACGTAGCCGAAAAAGTAGGGGCTGTGGTAATCCATATGCATCCTGCTTGCCGTTGGCACCTGCCTAACAGACCACGTTCATGGGGTTGGCTGCAACCCGCAGGCATAATTGGCGTCTAACGGCACAGTCCGGCCAGAGCCGGTATTTCGAGGAGCACTGATCCATGAAGATTCGTCTGCCACTGCTTGCCCTGGCCCTGGGGTTGGGCAGCCCGCTGGTCCACGCGCAGATGCTGCAACCCGGCTTGTGGGAACTGACCACCAGCAACATGCAGGTCGATGGCAAGCCGCTACCCGACATGGAGTTCATGCTCGGCCAGATGAAAAACCTGCCGCCTGAGCAGCGCGCGATGATGGAAGGCGTGCTGGCTAAGCAAGGCATCAGCGTGGGCGGCAAGGGCGTGCGTTCGTGCCTGACGCCGGAGCAAGTGAAGACTGACGACATTCCGCTGCAGGACCCGCAATCCGGCTGCACGCAGAAAATCACCGAGCGCAACGGCAATGTCTGGAAGTTCGAGTTCAGCTGCCCTAAAGCTCAAGGCCAAGGCCAGGCAACCTTCCTCAGCGACCGCGAGTTCCTGACCAAGGTGAACGGCACCTTCAATGCTTCTGGGGTGCAACAGCAAGGCAGCATGGATACCCGCGCTGTTTGGCTGGGCAACGACTGCGGTACGGTAAAACCCCGCAGCTGATCACCACCGCCAGTGGCTGGCGGCTACCGCGTCGTGGGCATGCAGGCTTTCTGCATGTTCCACGCGCAATTTGAACGCCGCGATGCCCGGCATCTGGCGTAGCGCCCGGTGCAAGCGCCGCGCCGCATCCTCACAGAACATCAGGTTTTGCCCGTTAGCCAAGGCGAAGGCCTGTTCGTCTGCGCGCTTCACAGCGGTTTGCACCGCAGTGCCCAAGGCCGCTTCGGCGCGGTCGATAAAGGCTTTGATGTCCAGCTCACCTTCGCCTAACCGCACCTGCAAACGGGCAAGGCTACGCTGGCTATGCGGGGTGGCGACCACGCCGTTGCTGGTGCCGAGCCAGTCGCGCACGCTTTGCCGGCCCAGCTGCTGCCCCGGGAAGTCGCTGTCGAACTGTGCCTGAATCAGCTGGCGCGCTAGTGCAGCCGAGCACGGGCAGGTGGATGAATAGGCGATATCCACTGAGTGTTCCACGTGGAACATGCCGTTTTCCAAGCGCGCATTCACCGCGATTGGGTAGTGCTTCCAGCCTGCCAGCGGGCTGATCAGTGCTGGGCGCTTGAGTAGATGGTCGAACCGCAATTGCAGGTAGGCGCGGTTGGACAGGCCTTGGTGGCTGCCCAGAAATTGCTCCAGCACCCCCCGCAGCACTGGCCTGCTCAACGGCTGTCGCTCCAAGGCTTCCAACGCGAGGTAAAGCCGCGACATGTGAATGCCGCGAGCCGTGCCGTCGTCCAGGCTTACCCCGGCATCAGCCCGTGCACTCAAGCAATGGCCCTCCACCACGATTGGCAGTGCAATGCCGCACATGCCGACCCAATCCAGTGGCTGAGATTGATCGCTGCTCTGCGCGGCGACATCGGGAAGGGCCAGGCTAGTCATGGTTTGTTTCCTTGGAGGCGACCGTTGGTGAAGCTGGGTTGGCGAAAGTGTATTGTTATACTATAACATTGTGCAAACGCATCGCTTCGAATGCGCCTGCCCGATGAGGTTCGTCATGCCCAACCGTCTTCCTGTCACCGTGCTGTCCGGTTTTCTCGGCGCCGGCAAAAGCACCTTGCTCAACCATGTGCTGCGCAACCGCGAAGATCTGCGGGTTGCGGTGATCGTCAACGACATGAGTGAAATCAACATCGATGCCAGCGAGGTGCAGCGCAACGTCAGCCTGAACCGCGCCGAGGAAAAACTGGTAGAGATGAGCAATGGCTGCATTTGCTGCACCCTGCGCGAGGACCTGCTCGAAGAGGTGGCGCGGCTGGCCGCAGAAGGCCGCTTCGACTACCTGCTGATCGAGTCCACCGGCATCGCCGAGCCGCTGCCGGTGGCCGAAACCTTTACCTTTCGCGATGAACAAGGCCGCAGCCTTTCCGATATGGCGCGGCTCGACACCATGGTCACGGTGGTCGACGGGCTGAACTTCATGCACGATTACCAGGCCGCCGACAGCCTGGCCAGCCGTGGCGAGAGCCTGGGTGAGGATGACGAGCGTTCGATCAGCGACCTGCTGATCGAACAGGTCGAGTTCGCCGACGTGCTGCTGCTGAGCAAGATCGACATGATCAGCCAGCACGAGCGCGAGGAACTGACGGCTATCCTGCGCAGCCTCAACGCCCGTGCGCAAATCGTGCCGATGGTAATGGGCGAAGTAGCGCTGTCGCGCATCCTCGATACCGGGCTGTTCGACTTTGACCAGGCGTCGCAAGCGCCGGGCTGGCTGCAGGAGCTGCGCGGCGAACACGTGCCCGAGACCGAAGAGTACGGCATCGCCGCCAGCACCTGGCAGGCGCGCCGGCCCCTGCACCCGCAGCGCTTCTACGACTTTATCAACAGGCCGTGGAGCAACGGCCGGTTGCTGCGTTCCAAAGGGTTCTTCTGGCTGGCCAGCAAGTACGAGGAGGCGGGCAGTTGGTCCCAGGCTGGCGGCATGATGCGCCATGGCATGGCCGGGCGCTGGTGGCGGTTCGTTCCCCGCGAGCACTGGCCACAGGACGAAGAAAGCACCGCTGCCATCCTCAAGCAGTGGGCGGTCGAGACCGGCGATTGCCGCCAGGAGCTGGTATTCATCGGGCAGAACATCGACTTCGCCAAGTTATCCACAGAGCTGGACGCGTGCCTGTTGACCGAAGCAGAAATGGCGTTGAGCCCGCAAGCCTGGCGCGAACTGCCTGACCCGTTCGGCCCGTGGTTCGAAGAGGTGGCTGCATGACGGCTGTGGATATCTCCCACGTCTTCGGCCCTTCGCCGCAGGTAATGACCGATATCCTGCGTGATGGCGTCAACCTGGCGGTGTGGCAGCGGCAGTTGCCCGTTCAGGTGCAGGACTTTTCCGCGTTGGTGCTCAGCCTGGGCCACACCTTTGCCGACGAACGGGTTATCGAGGTAGACGAGCAGCAGCCACCGCAACTGCCCGGCCTGCTGCGCGAGGCGGCGGAACTGCATGGCTATGAGAGCTTCGTCGCCGATGTGGCTTGGCTGATATCCGCCTACATCTGCCTGGTCGGGGCGCGCCGGGTGGGGCTGCGGCTGCGCGTGCTCGATGGCGCGATGTGCCCGCGTTTTCACGTCGACCATGTACCGCTGCGGTTGCTCAGCACCTACAGCGGGGCAGGCAGTGAATGGCTGGAAGAGGGTGCGATTGATCGCCAGCACTTGGCCAGCCAACTGCCGCCTGTGGATAACATAAGGCAGCTGGTGCCGGGTGATGTGGCGCTGCTCAAAGGCGAGAAATGGCAGGGCAACGAAGGTGCAGGCGTTGTCCACAGGTCGCCGCAAACCCCAGCCGGCGAGCGGCGCTTGCTGCTGAGCCTGGACTGGCTGGCATGAAGCGCGGTCACCCATAGGCATTGGCGCGGGGTAGACTGGCGCCAAACCTGAGGCGAAACCAAGGCCATGCTGCAGAACATCCCCACCCATGTCATCGCCGGCCCGTTGGGCGCTGGCAAGACCAGCCTGATCCGCCAGCTGTTTGCACAACGGCCAGCGGGTGAGCGTTGGGCTGTGCTGGTGAATGAGTTCGGGCAGATCGGCCTGGACGCAGCCCTCATGGCGCAAGGCGATGACGGCATCGCCATTGGCGAAGTCGCGGGTGGCTGCCTGTGCTGCGTCAACGGCATGCCATTCCAAGTGGGCCTGGGCCGACTGCTGCGCAAGGCACGCCCTGACCGCGTGTTCATCGAGCCATCCGGGCTCGGCCATCCGCACCAGCTGTTGATGCAACTGGCGCAGGCGCCTTGGGCCGGTGTGCTGGCTGTGCAGCCGCTGCTGATGGTGCTCGATGCCCAGGCTCTGGCCAGGGGTGAGCCGCTGCCCGATGCGCAGCAGGCTGCATTGCCCGCCTGTGCGTTGCTGGTGTTCAACAAGTCGCGTGCCGTGAATGAGCACAGCCGCCTGTTGATAACCCACAAGTTCGCCGACGTTGCGGCCTACTGGACCGAAAATGGTGAGCTGCCGCTGGGTCTGGTGCCGGGCTTCTCCACAGGTGCAAGTCGCTCGCCAGGTGCGGAAAATCCGCCTGTGGACAACCTGCAAGGCAGTATGCCGGCCCTGTGGACAGATGTTGACCAGCCGATCTGCCAGGCACAGCTAGGTGAAGGCGGTTGGAGTGTGGGTTGGCGCTGGCACCCCAGTCAGCGCTTCGATGCACAGTTGCTGCGTGATGCCTTGAATAAGTGGCCGTGGCAGCGGGCCAAAGGGGTTATCCACAGCGGTGACGGTTGGCAGTCGTTCAATGCCGTGCCCAGCAGCGACGCCCTCTGGCAACCCAGCGAATGGCGGCAGGACTCCCGGCTTGAGCTTATCTTCGCCGAGCAGCAGCCATTGCCGGTTTTACAGGCGGCATTGGCTGCCTGCCGTTTGGGCTGATGTTCAATTGCCCCAGCGGTTGTGCTCCTGGCGCCACTGCTGCATCTCGATCACATTGCCGGTGCGCGGCGGGGTCTTGATCTCGAACGGGTAGGGGGCCAGTTCGATCTGCATGGTGTGGGCGCCAAACTGGGTCACGGTACCTGGGTGGCGCTGCTCACCGGTCACGGTGAACTCGAAGTTGTAGATGCGCGCCAGGCGCTTGCGGCCATTGGCATCGCGCACAAAGCCGATGCGCTTGAGCGCCACGGCATCGTCGAGCAGTTCGAGGTCGAGCTTGGCGCAATGCTGCTTGACCCGCGCCAGGGCCTTTTCACGCAGCCCATGGTTGTGCCACAGCCAGGCGCCTGCGGCCGCCACCAGCATCAGGACGAAAAGGTTTTCCAGGGTCAGCATTTGCGTTAGCTCCAGACAGGTCGATCCAGCTTAACTGCGTCTCTGGCCTGTCGTACAGGTGGCATTCGGGTTCATACTGCGGCCCGCCTATTTGTTCACAGTTTCGGAATTATCTGCATGAAACGTACACCGCACCTGCTCGCCATCCAGTCCCACGTCGTCTTCGGGCACGCCGGCAACAGCGCCGCGGTGTTTCCCATGCAGCGGGTCGGGGTCAATGTCTGGCCGCTCAACACCGTGCAATTCTCCAACCACACTCAGTATGGACAGTGGGCGGGCGAAGTGCTTGCTCCGGCGCAAATTCCTGCGTTGGTGGAAGGCATTTGCAACATCGGCGAATTGGGCAACTGTGATGCGGTGCTGTCGGGCTACCTGGGCAGCGCCGAACAGGGCCGGGCGATTCTTGCCGGGGTGGCGCGCATCAAGGCGGCCAACCCCAAGGCGCTGTACTTGTGTGACCCGGTGATGGGCCACGCCGAGAAGGGCTGCATCGTGCCGGCTGAAGTAGGCACGTTCCTGCTCGATGAAGCGGCAGCGCAGGCCGACATTCTGTGCCCCAACCAGCTTGAGCTGGACAGCTTCTGCGGGCGCCGTGCGCAGTCGCTGCAAGACTGCGTGGCCATGGCCCGCAGCCTGCTGGCCCGCGGGCCGCAGGTGGTGCTGGTGAAACACCTGAACTACCCCGGCCGCGCCGACGACAGTTTTGAAATGCTGCTGGTGACGGGCGAAGGCAGCTGGCACCTGCGCCGCCCATTGTTGGCCTTCCCGCGCCAGCCGGTGGGCGTTGGCGACCTGACTTCAGGCCTGTTCCTGGCGCGCGTGCTGCTGGGCGACGACTGGCTGCAAGCGTTCGAGTTCACCGCCGCGGCTGTGCACGAGGTACTGCTGGAAACCCAGGCCTGCACCAGCTACGAGCTACAACTGGTGCGGGCCCAGGACCGCATCGCCCACCCGCGCGTGCGCTTCGAGGCGCAGCGCCTGGCGATCTGAAAAACCTCACAATCGACGCGGTCTCTTGTAGGAGCGGCCTTGTGCCGCGAAAGGGGCGCGTAGCGGCCCCAGCGATTCTGCATGATGCGCAGCTACTGGGGCTGCTGCGCAGCCCTTTCGCGACACAAGGCCGCTCCTACAGTGGGTAGTCCGCTCAGATCGAGTCGGTCTTCAGGTTCTGGTAGCGCTGCTCCAGTTCCTGGCGGATCTGGCGGCGCTGCTGGCCCTGCAAGAAGCGCCGTTTCTCTTCGCTGTTGAGCGGCTGGCGCGGTGGCACCGGGACCGGGCGGCGGTTGTCGTCCACCGCAACCATGGTGAAGAAGCAGCTGTTGGAATGGCGCACCGAGCGCTCGCGGATGTTCTCGGTCACCACCTTGATACCCACCTCCATCGAGGTGTTACCGGTGTAGTTGACCGAGGCCAGGAAGGTCACCAACTCACCCACATGCACAGGCTCGCGGAAAATGACCTGGTCCACGGACAAGGTCACGACATAGCTGCCGGCATAACGGCTGGCGCACGCATAGGCCACTTCGTCCAGGTACTTGAGCAGGGTGCCGCCGTGTACGTTGCCAGAGAAGTTGGCCATGTCCGGGGTCATCAGGACGGTCATCGACAACTGGGCGTTTCCAGGTTCCATAGAGAGCTCACGGTGAAATTGCGCTGAAACGGGGCTGGTATCTGCTGACACTTCTGGTTCCCCTCTTTGAGGTTGCCCATCCTGGTACGGGACGTCGGCTGACGCTCCATCGTCACGCTGACCCTGCCGTCTACGCTGTGCAGACGGCGGATCTGTTTCCGCATATTGCACAGGCGATGTGCGGTCAGGCGCGATGTTAACCTGACAAAGCCCACGCAACGTGGGCTTTTCCACTTATCACTACAGTATGTGTCTGCTTCATGCGCCAGCGTTTCTGGCCGAGGAGTGGTCGGTCCGTGCATCGAGACAAGGAGTATTCACGCCATGCATGCCATAAGTTTCATCCAGGATCTGGCCGTGATAATGCTGGTCGCCGGCGTGGTGACCATCCTTTTTCATCGTCTCAAGCAGCCCGTGGTACTGGGCTACATCGTTGCCGGGTTCATTATCGGCCCGCACACGCCGCCCTTTGGCCTGATCCACGATGAAGACACTATCAAGACCCTCGCCGAGCTGGGGGTGATCTTCCTGATGTTCTGCCTGGGCCTGGAATTCAGCCTGCGCAAGCTGTTCAAGGTGGGGGCCACGGCCTTCATCGCCGCCTTCCTCGAAATCGTGCTGATGATCTGGATCGGCTTCGAGATCGGCCGCTGGTTCGGCTGGAATACCATGGACTCGCTGTTCCTCGGCGCTATCCTGGCGATTTCCTCGACCACCATCATCGTCAAGGCGCTCAACGACCTGAAGATGAAAAACGAGCGCTTCGCGCAGTTGATTTTCGGCGTGCTGATCGTCGAGGACATCCTCGGCATCGGCATCATCGCGCTGCTATCGGGCATCGCGGTCAGTGGCACGGTCAGCTCGGGCGAAGTGTTCTCCACCGTCGGCAAGCTGTCGCTGTTCATGATCGTCGCGTTGGTCATCGGCATCCTGCTGGTGCCGCGCCTGTTGGCCTATGTGGCCAAGTTTGAAAGTAACGAGATGCTGCTGATCACTGTGCTGGGGCTATGTTTCGGCTTCTGCCTGCTGGTGGTCAAGCTGGAATACAGCATGGTGCTGGGCGCCTTCCTGATTGGCGCAATCATGGCCGAATCGCGCCAGTTGCTGAAAATCGAGCGCCTGATCGAACCCGTTCGCGACCTGTTCAGCGCGATTTTCTTCGTCGCCATCGGCCTGATGCTCGACCCGAGCATTCTGGTCGAATATGCCTGGCCGATCGTGGTCATCACCTTTGCGGTGGTGCTGGGCAAGATGCTCTCGTGCGGCATGGGCGCGTTCATTGCCGGTAATGACGGGCGCACTTCGCTGCGCGTGGGCATGGGCCTTTCACAGATTGGCGAATTTTCCTTCATCATCGCCGCGTTGGGCATGACCCTGCAGGTCACCAGCGACTTCCTGTACCCGGTGGCGGTGGCCGTGTCGGTCATCACCACGCTGCTCACGCCCTACTTGATACGCGCCGCCGACCCGCTGTCGATCAGCCTGGGCAAGGTGGTGCCAAGCCGCCTGTCGCGTGTCTTGTCGCTTTACGGCGAATGGCTGCGCAGTATTCAGCCCCAAGGTGAGGGCGCCATGCTGGCGGCGATGATCCGGCGCATTTTGTTGCAGGTGGGCGTCAACCTGGCGCTGGTGATCGCGATCTTCTTCAGCGGCGGTTATTTTGCCGAGCGTATCGGCTTGCAACTGAGCGAGTGGTTGGGTGATGTCGGCCAGCAGAAGGCGATGATCTGGGGTGCGGCCTTGCTGCTGTCGCTGCCGTTCCTGATTGCGGCGTATCGCAAGCTCAAGGCGCTGTCGATGCTGTTGGCAGAGATGGGCGTCAAGCCGGAAATGGCGGGGCGGCATACGCAGCGGGTTCGGCGTGTAGTGGCCGAAGTGATCCCGTTGATCTCGCTGCTGGTGATCTTCCTGCTGCTGTCGGCGCTTTCGGCCAGCATTCTGCCAACCAGCGAACTGCTGCTGGTGATCGTGGTGGTAGCGGCGGGGGTGGTGGCGGTGCTGTGGCGCTGGTTCATCCGCGTTCATACGCGCATGCAGATTGCCCTGCTGGAAACACTGGAGAACAGCCGCGACCATACGCACTGAGCAAACGCGTCGCCAGGCCGTTGAAGCCTGGCGACGGCATTGTGCGGACGGCCTTGGGGGTGTTCAGCTTTCCAGCCAGACATCCCGCGCCCAGTGCCACACCGATTCCCAAGTCTCTTCGGTGACGATTTCTTCCTCGCCCGACCACAGCACCACGGTGCCGTCTTCTTCGACGCAGTAGTAGTCCTCGCCGTCCTGGCAGATCGGGATCAGCTCGCGCGGTACACCGCTGTCCCAGGCGTTGGACGCCACATCCGGCAGGTAGGTGTGCGACTGCGGGTCGGTCACGGTCACCGGTTCCAGGCTGCCATAGACCACATCGCTGACGGTGAGCAGGTATTCCTTGAACACGAAGGGGATGTTGATGAACAGCTGTTCTTCGATCTCGACCAGTTGGTCCTCGTCGGGCAGCTCCAGCGGTACAGGCACCGGTTCGTTCGCTTCACGGAGTTGTTCAATCACTTCTTCCACGGTTCACATCCTCTAGCCTTGATGACAACGCTGCGCGTTATACCCTAGTAGCCGACTCTGGCAAAAGCAAAAACCCCGGGACAGGCCCGGGGTTCTATGGACAACGTGCCGCAGTCAAGCGTTCTGGCGGATACCAGCCAGCAGCCAAGGCTGGTTTTCGCCCTGTGCGCGTTCCATGTGCCAGCTTTCGCTGAACACTTCGCCTTGGTCGAAGCGCGAGGTTTTCGACACGCCACGGAAGGTGAGGGTAGCGATGGTCTTGTCGGCGCGGTCGTCGACACCTTCAAGCTGCACGTCGAGGTCATCGATGTAGGTGGACTGGAAGCCATCACCTTGGTCAGCGCGCTCGCGTTTCAGGAAGTCGAGCATCTGCGGGGTGACGAACTCGGCAATCTTGTCCATTTCGTTGGCATCCCAGTGCTGCTGCAGCGACTGGAAGTGCGAACGGGCAGCGGCCAGGAAGCTGGCTTCGTTGAACCAGGCCGGGGCGTTGATAGCCGGCGCCGCGGCTTGCGAAGAGGAGCCGCCGAAGATCGACTGCGGTGCTGCTTGCGGCTGCACTTCACGCTGGTACGGGGCGTGGCCGGCGGCGGCGTGTTGCGGCTGCTGCTGGCGACGGCGCGCGGCGATGAAGCGGAACACCAGGAAGGCGATCAGGCCGATGATCAGGAAGTCGAAGATCTGCATGCCCTGGAAGCCGTCGCCCATGAACATGGAGGCCAGCAGGCCACCGGCGGCGATGCCAGCCAGCGGGCCGAGCCAGCGCGAAGCACCACTGGCAGCGGCCGGAGCGCGGCCAGGCGCGGTTGGCGCGGCGGCAGGCGTGGACGGAGCGGCCTGGCGGGTCTGGTGCATAGGCGCTGCGCCCGAGCTCTTGCCACCGCCGAAGCGCTTGGCGTTGGCGTCGAGGCTCAGCGTCAGGCCGACGCAGAGCGCCAAGGCGATGCTAAGAAAACGTTGCATAGTTGGGGTTTCCCATTTTGTGAATTGCACGCGCGTCATGGTGCACATGAAGGTGCAGACAAGGCCAGCAACAACATGTTTCGGATTTTTGCCTAAACGGCGTAGGGAATTTCTGCATCACAAGCGCCTCGGCCGGCGTAGGAGCGGCCTTGGGTCGCGAAGGGCTGCGTAGCGGCCCCAGGATCTCGGCCTCATGCAAAATCGCCGGGGCTGCAGAGCAGCCCATTCGCGGCACAAGGCCGCTCCTACCCTGGGCGGAGCAAAACCCTGTTGCGCTCAAAGCGCTTCGAGCTTGGCGTACCCCATCATCAGCCACTTGCTGCCTTCGGCAAAGTTCACCTGCACCCGGGCCTGGGCGCCAGAGCCTTCGAAGTTGAGGATAACGCCCTCACCGAACACCGCATGCTGCACCCGCTGGCCGAGGTTGAAGGCCGTCTGGGGGATGTTGGCATTGGCGAAAATGCTGCTTGGCGCAGCCTTTGCGCCGCCAAACGGACGGCTGACGCTATTGGAAAGCCGCACTTCCTGCACCAGCCCTGGCGGAATCTCCCGTACGAAACGCGACACCTTGTTGTAGGTCTCGCTGCCATACAGGCGCCGAGTTTCGGCGTAGGTCATCACCAGTTGGCGCATTGCCCGGGTGATCCCCACGTAGGCCAGGCGGCGCTCTTCTTCAAGGCGACCAGGCTCTTCGAGGCTCATCTTGTGCGGGAACAGGCCCTCTTCCATGCCCACCAGGAACACATAGGGGAATTCCAGGCCCTTGGCACTGTGCAGGGTCATCAACTGCACGCTGTCTTCGTGCTCGTCGGCCTGGCTGTCGCCAGCTTCCAGCGAGGCGTGGCCAAGGAAGGCCGACAGCGGCGACAGGTCGGCGTCTTCTTCGGCGCTTTCGAAGTTGCGCGCAGCGCTGACCAGTTCCTCAAGGTTTTCTACCCGTGCCTGGCCCTTTTCACCCTTTTCTTCCTGGTGATAGATGATCAAGCCGGACTGCTCGATGACGGTCTGGGTCATCAGGTGCAGCGGGCTGTCCACCAGTTTGGCGGCAAGGTTTTCGATCAGTTCGATGAACGCACCCAGCGCACTGGCGGCGCGGCCCTTGAGGCCTTTGGCGGCGATGAGTTGGCACATGGCCTCCCACATCGACAGCTGGCTGTGGCGGGCGTGGTCGCGGATGGCTTCGACGGTTTTTTCGCCAATGCCACGCGGCGGCACGTTGATTACCCGCTCCAGCGCCGCATCGTTGCCGCGGCCTTCGAGCAGGCGCAGGTAGGCCATGGCGTTCTTGATTTCGGCACGTTCGAAGAAGCGCTGGCCACCATAGATGCGGTACGGCACGCGCTCGCGCAGCAGCGCCTCTTCGAGGACCCGCGACTGGGCGTTGGAGCGGTACAGGATGGCAATCTCGTTGCGCGCATTGCCCTGCTTGATCAGGCTCTCGATGGTCTCGACCACGTAGCGCGCTTCATCGTGCTCGTTATACGCGGCGTACAGCGTGATGGGCTCGCCTTCGCCCATGTCGGTCCACAGCTCTTTGCCCAGGCGCCCGCTGTTGTTGGCGATCAAGGCGTTGGCTGCCTTGAGGATGCCGCCGGTGGAGCGGTAGTTCTGCTCCAGGCGGATCATTTCGGCGTCAGGGAAATCCGCAGTGTACTGGTGAATGTTCTCGATTTTTGCGCCGCGCCAGCCATAGATCGACTGGTCGTCATCGCCGACCGCCATCAGGCTGTGGCCCCCGGCGCCGAGCAGGCGCAGCCAGGCGTACTGCACGGCGTTGGTGTCCTGGAACTCGTCCACCAGAATGTGCCGGAAGCGGCGCTGGTAGTGTTCCAGCAGGCCCGGCTGGTCGCGCCACAGGTCGAGGGCGCGCAGCAGCAGCTCGGAGAAGTCGATGACGCCGGCGCGCTCGCACGCCTGTTCGTAGGCGGCATAGACATCGCGCATGGTGCTCAGGTACAGGTCGCCGCCTGGCTGGATGTGGCGCGGGCGCAGGCCCTCGTCCTTTTGCCCATTGATGAACCACTGCGCCTGACGCGCCGGCCATTTCTGCTCGTCCAGGCCCAGCTCGCGCATGACCCGCTTGACCAGGCGCTGCTGGTCGTCGCTGTCGAGAATCTGGAAGTTCTGCACCAGCCCCGCCTCCTGCCAGTGCGCGCGCAGCAGGCGATGGGCCAGGCCGTGGAAGGTGCCCACCCACATGCCGGCCGGGTTGATGCCCAGCAGTTGTTCGATACGCTGGCGCATTTCTGCCGCGGCCTTGTTGGTGAAGGTCACCGACAGGATCGAATGCGGCGAGGCCTGTTCGACCTGGATCAGCCAGGCGATACGGTGCACCAGCACGCGGGTCTTGCCCGAGCCGGCACCGGCCAGTACCAGTTGCCGCCCAAGCGGGGCCGCTACGGCCTGGCGTTGAGCGTCGTTGAGGGAGTTCAGCAGGAGGGAGAGGTCGTCAGTAGGCATCCGGCCATTCTAGGGCCGCACAGGGGGCAGGGCAAACGCGGCCTGCGCAAATCGCCCGGGTGGCGTTTTACCGTTCATCGCCAAGGGCTGGGCTGCGGCGCCGTTGAGCGGTTGGTCGGGGCGGCCGATACATTTTCGAAATCGTGACGCAGAGCAGTTTGGTCTGGCGTGACGCTTGTGTATTCTCCGTGCTCGTGCGGCCAGCCATAACAAGAACACCACCAGAAATGAGCCCTATGACCCAGGATTGCATGGCGATCGGAACATCGCCGCCGATGTCACCGAACGTTCGCAGGCAATACGCCACCGAGCTTTCGATCGAGCGCACCCGTCTGCTCTATCAAGGCTCGCTGTTGCCCACTTTGCTGATGCTGCTTACCGGCCTGCTTTGCGCCTGGCTGTTGTGGGCGCCTGCGCGTTATGTGCAGGTTTCCGTGTGGCTGGTCTGGCTGGTGGCGCTGGTGGTGCTGCGGGTGGTTCAGGTGGCGGCCTTCGAGGCAGCGCCTGCGGCGCGCCAGGCCAGCCCCAGTTGGAGGCGCATGTTTCTTGGCGGCTCGGCGTTCAGCGGGCTGACGCTGGCCAGCGCGGCGATTGCCCTGGCACCTGTGGATAACTTCGTGCAGCAGGCTTGGGTGTTCGGCTTGCTTGGCGCGGCGGCGCTTTCGGCCAGTGTTGCCTATGCGGTGAGCCTGCCGGCGTTTCTGAGCTTCGCCTTGCCCTGCCTGGTGCCGCCGATCGTCTTTCTGTTCGTTTACGACGCCGGCCAGCAGAGCGGCTGGGGCTGGCTCGGGCTGATTCTGCTGGGCGCGCTGATGGTAGTGGCCTGGCAGGTCAATCGGCTGATCGAGCATGGCCTGCTGCGGCGCTTCCAGAACCAGTCGCTGATCGAGCATCTGCAAAGCGCCCAGCGCCAGGGCGAACACCTCAATCACCAGCTCACCGCCCAGGTGCGCCAGCGCCGCCAGGCCGAGGACGAACTGCGCCAGGCGCACGCGGGCCTGGAACAGCGGGTGGCGCAGCGCAGCCACGAACTGGACCTCGCCAACCAGGCCCTGAGCAAGAGCGAGCAGCGCCTGGCCCAGGCGCTGGAGGCCAGCGAACTGGGCTTGTGGGACTGGAACCTGGAAACCGACGAGGTGCATCACACGCAACTGCATGCCCTGTTCGGCCTGGATGCCGAGCAGGTGCGCTCGGTGCGCGCCGACCTCAAGCCGCGCTTGCACCCCGATGACCTGCCCATGCTGCGGCGCACGGTGGTCGAACACCTCAAGGGCCGTACCGAGGACTACCAGGTTGAATACCGCGTGCGGCATGTGCAGGGCCACTGGTGCTGGATCGAGGACCGGGGGCGAGCGGTCGAGCGCGATGCCAACGGCAGGGTGCTGCGCATGCTCGGCACCCGGCGGGATGTGTCGGCGCGCAAGCAGCAGGAAGAGCAGCAGCGCCTGGCTGCGACGGTATTCGAGGCGGCCAGCGAAGGCATTGCCATTCTGGATGCCGACTTCCAGTTGCTGGCAGTCAACCAGACGTTCTGCGACGTCACCGGCTACGGGCGCGCCGAGCTGATTGGCCGCAACGCCCTGGAGCTTTCGTGCAGCCGCGATGCGCGGCGCCACAGCCAGGCCATCGACCAGGCACTGGAGCAGCAAGGGCGCTGGCAGGGCGAGCTGGTCGAGGCGCGCAAGAACGGCGAGCTCTACCCGCAGTGGCTGCAGCTCAACAGCGTGCGCGATGCGCGCGGCGGCGTCGCCAGCATCGTCGGCTTCTACACCGACCTGTCGGCGCGCCGTGAGTCCGAAGAGCGCCTGCGCTACCTGGCCCACTATGACGACCTCACGGGCCTGGCCAACCGGGCGCTGTTCCGCCTGCGCCTGCACGAAGGCGCGCAGCGTATGCGTTTCAATGGCCGCAGCCTGGCCTTGCTGCATGTCGACCTGGACCGCTTCAAGTTGCTCAACGAGAGCCTTGGCCATGAAGTGGCCGACCAACTGCTGAAAAAGATGGCCCAGCGCATCGCCAACGCGGTGCCCGAGGCCGATACGGTGGCGCGCCTGTCGGGCGATGAGTTCGCCATTCTGTTCGATGGCTATACCAACCTGTCCAGCCTGGTGCGCGTCACCACGCGCCTGCTCGACAAGCTGCGCGTGCCGCAGCGGCTGGGCGGGCACGAGGTGGTTATCAGTGCCTCGGTGGGCATCAGCCTGCTCGCTGATGGCAATTTCGACCTCAACGCGCTGGTCAGCCAGGCCGATATGGCCAAGCAACATGCCAAGCACCTGGGTGGCGACAACTTCCAGTTCTACACCGAAAGCCTGCGCGCCAGCACCCTTGAGCGCTTGCAACTGGAAACCCAGTTGCGCAAGGCCATCGACGAGCGCCAGTTGCTAGTGTATTACCAACCCAAGTTGTGCCTGCGCAGCGGCCGCCTGCATGCCGCAGAAGCCTTGGTGCGCTGGCAGCACCCGCAATTGGGCATGGTGCCGCCGAGCGAATTCATCGGGCTTGCAGAAGAAACCGGGCTGATCGCGCCGATGGGCGAACTGGTGCTGCGCCAGGCCTGCTGGCAGGCCTGTGAGTGGCGCCGTGAAGGGCTCGAAATCCGCGTTTCGGTCAACTTGTCGGTGTATCAGTTGCGCCAGGGCAAGCTGGTCAGCCTGGTGCGCCAGGTGCTTGAGGAATCAGGCTTGGCGCCGCATCTGCTGGAGCTTGAACTCACCGAAAGCCAACTGCTGGACAGCGTCGACCACATCATCGCCACCTTCGAGCAACTGCACCAGTTGGGGGTGAAACTGGCGATTGATGACTTCGGCACGGGCTATTCGTCGCTGAGTTACCTCAAGCGCTTCCCGGTGGACTACGTGAAGATCGACCAGGCGTTCATTCGCGGCTTGCTCGAAGGCAGCCAGGATGCAGCCATTACCCGGGCGATCATCGCCATGGCCAAGAGCCTGCAACTGCAAGTGGTGGCAGAAGGCGTCGAAACCGCTGAGCAGTTGCAGTTCCTGCGCGAGCACGGCTGTGACGAGGTGCAGGGCTACTTGATCAGCCGGCCCGTCGACCCGGCAACCTTCAGGGCATTGCTGGAGCGGCCGGCCGAGTATTGGCTGAACTAACTGTGCCAGGCGTGGCCGTTGCGGGCCAACAGGCTGTTGGCTTGCTCCGGGCCGTTGCTGCCGGCGCTGTAGGGGCGCGGGGCCTGGAAATGCTCCTCCCAGCCCTGCAGGATAGGGTCGATCCAGGCCCACGCCGCCTCCACTTCATCGCGGCGCATGAACAGCGTCGAATCGCCTTCAAGCACATCCAGCAGCAAGCGCTCGTAGGCCTCCCAGCGGCGGGTCTGGGCAAACGCCTGGGCAAGGTTCAGGTCTAGCTCGACCGGCGCCAGGCGCATGCCTTTACCGGGGCTCTTGGTCATCATGCGCAGGCTGATGTGTTCGTCCGGCTGCAACTGGATGAGCAACTGGTTGACCTGCCCGCCACTGAACAGCTCGTGGGGCACCGGCTTGAACTGGATGACGATTTGCGACGAGCGCCGCGCCATGCGCTTGCCGGTACGCAGGTAGAACGGCACGCCGGCCCAGCGCCAGTTGTCGATGTGCGCTTGTACGGCGACGAAGGTCTCTGTATCGGAGTCGTTGTCGACGTCTTTCTCGAAATAGTAGGCGGGCACTTCCTGGCCGCCGATCTTGCCGGCGTGGTACTGGCCGCGCACGGTGGTGTCCTGCACGTTCTGGCCGGTGATGGGCTTGAGCGCACGCAGAATCTTCACTTTTTCATCGCGCACCGCCTCGGCTTCGAACTCCGCCGGCGGCTCCATGGCCACCAGGCACAGCAGCTGCAACAGATGGTTTTGCAGCATGTCGCGGGTGGCGCCGGCGCGGTCGTAGTAGGCGCCGCGGTTCTCTACGCCGAGGGTTTCGCACACGCTGATCTGCACATGGTCGACCTGGCTGTTGCGCCACACCGGCTCCAGCAGGGCGTTGGCAAAGCGCAGGGCCATGAGGTTCTGCACGGTTTCCTTGCCCAGGTAGTGGTCGATGCGAAACACCTGGCGCTCGGCGAACACCTCGCCAATCGCCTCGTTGATGGCGGTGGCCGACTCCAGCGAGTGGCCGATGGGCTTTTCCAGCACGATGCGTGCTTCGCTGTCGGCCAGCCCGGCAATGCGCAGGTGGTTGGCAATCGGCACGAACAGCTTGGGCGCGGTAGCCAGGTAGTAGATACGCGTCAGCCCGAAAGGCTCGCCCAGGTAGCGTGCCAGGCGGCCGAAGTCGGCGCTTTGCCCGGCGTCCATGGGGAAGTAGTCCAGGCGTGCGCTGAAGCGCTGCCAGACGTCTTCGTCGAAGTCCTGGCGGGCGATCTGGGCGCGGCAGTGGCGCTCGGCAAGCTTGATGTAGTCGTTACGCGGCAATGGCCGGCGGGCCAGCGCGATGATGCGCACGGCCTTGTGCAGGCGGGCCTCGCGGTACAGGTGGTAGAGCGCTGGCAGCAGCTTGTGCAGGGCCAGGTCGCCGGTGCCGCCGAATACCAGAATGTCGCAAGGAATAGTCAAACCGCCACTCTCCACGTTCGTTTAACTGGGCGGGTTGGCAAGCATGTAGTATAACTACAAGAAAGCTACATCCCGGCCAGTCGATCATAACCGAGTCCCGCCCGTGAATCTGTTGCAACATATCGCCCAATCGCGCCACCTGCTGCGCAAATCGGAACTCAAAGTGGCCGACCATGTGCTGCTGGACCCGGCTGCGGTCATGCACAGTTCGATGGCGGACCTTGCGCATAACGTGGGCATCAGCGAACCGACCATCGTGCGTTTCTGCCGGGCGATCGGGTGTTCGGGCTTCCAGGACCTGAAGTTGAAGCTGGCGCAAAGCCTGGCGGCCGGTGCCAGTTTTGGCCAATTCGCCATCCATGAGGATGACTCGGTTGCCGACTACAGCCTGAAGATTTTCGACACCACGCTGCATACCCTGATGGAGGTGCGCGAGCACCTCGACCCGCAGGCCCTGCAAGCGGCGGTGACGGCCATGTCCCAGGCGCAGCGCGTGGAGTTCTACGGCTTTGGTGCATCCGGTGCGGTGGCGGCCGATGCCCAGCACAAGTTCTTCCGTCTGCTGCTCAGCGCGGCGGCGTATTCCGACCCGCACATGCAGGCGATGTCGGCAGTCACCTTGAAAACCGGTGATGTGGCGGTGTGCATTTCGCAGTCGGGGCGGTCCAAGGACCTGCTGATCACGGCCAACCTGGTGCGTGAGAGCGGCGCCACGCTGATCACCTTGTGCCCCAGCCAGACACCGCTGGCTGAACTGTCGACGGTCAACCTGGCCATCGACGTGCATGAAGACACCGAAATCTACACCCCGCTGACCTCGCGCATTGCGCACCTGGTGGTCATCGACGTGCTGGCCATGGGCGTCGCCATGGCGCGCGGCCCGAGCCTGGTCAACCACCTCAAGAGCGTCAAGCGCAGCTTGCGCAGCCTGCGCCTGTCGCCCAAGTCGATCAAGGCGACGGACGACTGATTTGGGAGGTCCTCAGGTTGCCCTGGTCTACCAGCAGCGCGGCCTTGTGTAGGAGCGGCCTTGTGTCGCGAAAGGGTCGCAAAGCGGCCCCGGCTATTTCAGCTTGAAGCACAAATCCTGGGGGCGCGTCGCACCCCTTTCGCGACACAAGGCCGTTCCTACGTTGACCGCGCAACGGCGTCGATACAGCGCAAGCCCACAGTCCGCTGCAAACTTCACGGTTCTGTCATCCTTTGAACACCAAACGGTAAACCCCTGACGCCAGTCTGGAGCTCCCCACATCCTTTCTGGGAGACAGGCAATGGCACGTGATATCGACGGTTCGTATCAACCCACCGCCAAAAGTCGCAAGCAGCAGGAAAAGGACCATCGCCGCATGGAATTCCGCCGCGCCATCGAGACCTACAGCGACCAACGCCAATTGCTGCGCGAGATCGCCGACTACCCCGACCTGCAAGCGCTCAACGTGTGGCAGGCGTCAGCGGCAATTTCCCCGAGAAACGCTCAACAAGCCCACTGATCTGCGCCCGTTCGCTGCGGATGAACGCCTGAAACGCCAGCGCCACCGGTGACTGGCGTTTGCTTTTCGACTGCACCAGGCACCAGCTGCGGTACAGCGGCAGCTCCTCCACCGGCAGCTCCTTGAGCACGCCTGTGGTCAGCTCCATGTTGACTGCATGGCGGGTCAGCAAGGCGAGGCCCAGCCCGGCCACCACGCACTCGCGCTGGGCTTCATTGGACGACACTTCCAGGGTCTGGGTGAAGTGCACGCGCTTGTCCTTGAAGAACTCTTCGCACGCCTTGCGCGTGCCCGAACCCTGCTCGCGCACCAGCAGCGTATGCGGCTCCAGGTCTTGCAGGCGCAGGCGTTCCAACTGGCACAGCGGGTGATCCGGCGGCGCCACGGCAATGATCGGGTTGTTCAGAAAAGGCAGAAACTCAAGGCCCATGTCCTGCGGCACCATCGACATTACCGTCAGGTCGTCGCGGTTGTCGGACAGCCGGCGTATCGCCTGGGCGCGGTTGACCACGGTCAGGGTCAGGTTGACCTCGGGATGGCGCTGCTTGAAGGCGGCAAACAGGTGCGGCACGAAGTACTTGGCACTGGACTCGATGGCCAGTTTCAACTGCCCCTGCAACGAGCCCTGCATGTCCGAGAGTTGCATGTCGAGGTTCTCCAGGCGCCCGAAAATGTCACGGCTGGCGCGCTGCAAGGCCTCGGCGGCTTCGGTGAGGTACAGCTTCTTGCCGACGTAGTCGAACAGCGGCTGGCCAACCAGCTCTTCGAGCTGCCTGATCTGTAGACTTACGGCGGGTTGCGTCAGCGACATTTCTTCGGCTGCCCGGCTGTAGGAGCGCAAGTCACACACTTCGTTGAACACTTGCAGCTGACGTAAAGTCATTCGCATCAAGGACTTACGCATAATTTCCCCGGCATTGGCAAAACCTTGTTACCTGACTATAAGCTTTTGCTAATACTACCCCCAACAAATATTGATTTTTGTTTATCAACCCACAGCGCTAGGGTGAATGTGCGACTGGCCAGCAACGTCTGGTCACGCGCCGACCGGTAAAACCGGGTCGTCTGTTCCTACGGGCTTTGGGAAGAATCCAAGTGATAAAAAAAATCCTGATCGCCAACCGGGGTGAAATTGCCGTCCGCATCGTGCGGGCTTGCGCCGAGATGGGCATCCGCTCTGTGGCGATCTATTCCGACGCCGACCGTCACGCCTTGCACGTCAAGCGCGCCGACGAGGCCTACAGCATTGGCGCCGAGCCGCTGGCCGGTTACCTGAACCCGCGCAAGCTGGTCAACCTTGCTGTCGAAACTGGCTGTGATGCCCTGCACCCGGGCTACGGTTTCCTGTCGGAAAACGCCGAGCTTGCGGACATCTGCGCCGAACGCGGGATCAAGTTCATCGGCCCGGCCGCCGACGTCATTCGCCGCATGGGCGACAAGACCGAAGCGCGCCGCACCATGATTGCCGCCGGTGTGCCGGTTACGCCGGGCACCGAAGGCAACGTCGCCGACATCCATGAAGCGTTGCAGGAAGGCGAGCGCATCGGCTACCCGGTCATGCTCAAGGCCACCTCCGGTGGCGGCGGGCGCGGTATCCGCCGCTGCAACAGCCGTGAAGAACTGGAACAGAACTTCCCTCGGGTGATTTCCGAGGCCACCAAGGCCTTTGGCTCCGCCGAAGTGTTCCTGGAAAAGTGCATCGTCAACCCCAAGCACATCGAGGCGCAGATTCTCGGTGACAGCTTCGGCAACGTGGTGCACCTGTTCGAGCGTGACTGCTCGATCCAGCGCCGCAACCAGAAGCTCATCGAAATTGCCCCAAGCCCGCAGCTCACCCCGGAGCAGCGCGCCTACATCGGCGACCTGGCCGTGCGCGCCGCCAAGGCGGTGGACTACGAGAACGCCGGCACCGTGGAGTTTCTGCTCGCCGATGGCGAGGTGTACTTCATGGAGATGAACACCCGGGTGCAGGTGGAGCACACCATCACCGAGGAAATCACCGGCATCGATATCGTCCGCGAGCAGATCCGCATTGCCTCGGGCCTGCCGCTGTCGATCAAGCAGGAAGACATCCAGCACCGCGGCTTCGCCTTGCAGTTCCGCATCAACGCCGAAGACCCGAAGAACAACTTCCTGCCAAGTTTCGGCAAGATCACCCGCTACTACGCCCCTGGCGGCCCGGGCGTGCGCACCGACACGGCGATCTATACCGGCTACACCATCCCGCCGTTCTACGACTCGATGTGCCTGAAGCTGGTGGTCTGGGCATTGACCTGGGAAGAAGCCATGGACCGAGGCCTGCGGGCCCTGGACGACATGCGTGTGCAGGGGGTCAAGACCACCGCCGCGTATTACCAGGAAATCCTGCGCAACCCGGAATTCCGTAGTGGCCAGTTCAATACCAGCTTTGTCGAAAGCCACCCAGAACTGACCAACTACTCGATCAAGCGCAAACCCGAAGAGCTGGCCCTGGCCATCGCCGCCGCCATCGCCGCCCACGCAGGCCTTTGAATGCAGCTGCAAGCTGCGAGCGGCAAGCTGCGAGTAGAAGCAGACCAGCTTTTACGTGTGGCTTGTAGCTAGAAGCTTGCCGCTACAAGGAGAAAACAATGTCCAAGAAAATCTTTGTTACCGACACAATCCTGCGCGACGCCCACCAGTCTCTGCTGGCCACCCGCATGCGCACCGAAGACATGCTGCCGATCTGCGACAAGCTCGACAAGGTCGGCTACTGGTCGCTGGAAGTCTGGGGTGGCGCCACCTTCGACGCCTGTGTGCGTTTCCTCAAGGAAGACCCGTGGGAGCGCCTGCGCAAGCTGCGTGCCGCGCTGCCCAACACCCGCCTGCAAATGCTCCTGCGCGGGCAGAACCTGCTGGGCTACCGCCACTACAGCGACGATGTGGTCAAAGCCTTCGTCGCCAAGGCCGCGGTCAACGGCATCGATGTGTTCCGCATCTTCGACGCCATGAACGATGTGCGTAACCTGCGCGTGGCCATCGAGGCGGTCAAGGCGGCTGGCAAGCACGCCCAGGGCACCATCGCCTACACCACCAGCCCCGTGCACACCATCGACGCCTTCGTGAAGCAGGCCAAGCAGATGGAAGCCATGGGTTGCGACTCGGTGGCGATCAAAGACATGGCCGGCCTGCTGACCCCGTTCGCCACCGGCGAGCTGGTCAAGGCGCTGAAGGCCGAGCAGTCGCTGCCGGTGTTCATCCATTCCCACGACACCGCAGGCCTGGCTGCCATGTGCCAGCTCAAGGCGGTCGAGAATGGCGCCGATCATATCGACACCGCCATCTCCAGCTTCGCCTGGGGCACCAGCCACCCCGGCACCGAGTCGATGGTCGCAGCGCTCAAGGGCAGCGAGTTCGACACCGGCCTGGACCTGGAACTGCTGCAGGAAATCGGCCTGTACTTCTATGCCGTGCGCAAGAAGTACCACCAGTTCGAAAGCGAGTTCACCGCCGTGGATACCCGCGTGCAGGTCAACCAGGTGCCAGGCGGGATGATTTCCAACCTGGCCAACCAGCTCAAGGAGCAGGGCGCCCTCAACCGCATGGGCGAAGTGCTGGCCGAGATCCCACGGGTGCGTGAAGACCTGGGTTTCCCGCCGCTGGTGACCCCAACCTCGCAGATCGTGGGCACCCAGGCGTTCTTCAACGTGCTGGCCGGCGAGCGCTACAAGACCATCACCAACGAGGTGAAGCTGTACCTGCAAGGTGGCTACGGCAAGGCGCCGGGGGTGGTCAACGAACAACTGCGGCGCCAGGCCATCGGCAGCGAAGAGGTGATCGACGTACGCCCGGCTGACCTGCTGAAACCTGAGATGAGCAAGCTGCGCAGCGAAATCGGTGCGTTGGCCCACAGTGAAGAGGACGTGCTGACTTATGCCATGTTCCCGGACATCGGGCGCAAGTTCCTCGAAGAGCGCGAGGCCGGCAGCCTGACGCCTGAAGCCTTGCTGCCGATCCCGGAAGCCGGCGCGGTGGCCTCGGTGGGCGGTGAGGGTGTGCCGACTGAGTTCGTCATCGACGTGCACGGCGAGACTTACCGCGTGGACATTACCGGTGTCGGGGTCAAGGCGGAGGGCAAGCGCCACTTCTACCTGTCCATCGACGGCATGCCGGAAGAAGTGGTGTTCGAGCCGCTCAACGACTTCGTCGGCGGCGGCAGCAGCAAGCGCAAGCAGGCCAGCGAGCCGGGCCACGTCAGCACCACCATGCCGGGCAATATCGTCGATGTGCTGGTCAAGGAAGGTGATGTGGTCAAGGCCGGGCAAGCGGTGCTGATCACCGAGGCGATGAAGATGGAAACCGAAGTCCAGGCGGCCATCGCCGGCAAAGTGGTTGCCATCCACGTCGCCAAGGGCGACCGCGTGACACCGGGCGAGATCTTGATCGAGATCGAGGGCTGATTCCAAAGCCCTTGGCTGAAAACGGTTTACCTCAGGGGGGCGCATGCTCCCCTTTTTTTCGTGTCCATATCTGCACTATGTTGCAGATAACCCTTCGCACGTGGCGGTGCTCGAAAAGCTGGTCAACGTGTAGCGCGAAGCTGGGCAGGCGGATCAGGTGCCCGAGTTGATCGCTGACTATTTGCGTCGAGACCTTATCAACAAGATCCTCGGCAACGCGGATAACCATGGGCGCAATACCGCCATTATTCGGACTCGTGATGCGGTTCGGCTAGCACCGATCTATGACCTCGCGCCAATGGTAATGGACCAGGAAGGGATTACCCGCACGACAAAATGGCCCGCGCCGATTGAGCGGGCGGGCGAGATCAATTGGCCAGGCGCATGCGCCGCGCTTGCGCCACTCATCGACCCGGAGCAAGCCTTCCAGCGGCTGCGCGAAGATGCCCGGCAGCTTTTGGCATTGCCCGATGTACTTGCCGGCTTGGGGCTCTCAGATGCGGTGATGGACCACCCGGCCATTGCGTTGAGGCGGCTTGACCGCTGTATGGCTCAGTGGGGGTTGCTATGACGATGTCCATTCAAGCCCGTGGGCTGCTTATCGATAGTGTCCGTGAAGGCATTGCGGACGGCAGCCTTGAACTAGGCGCTGCGGTCCGGCGTTTGCGCACCGAGGTGGCGCAGATGCAGCAGACCCAGTTCGCGCAGATGTGCAAAGTGTCGGTGCGCACGCTGATCCAGATCGAGCAGGGCGAAGGCAATCCGACGCTCAAGTCGTTGAACGCCGTGTTTAAGCCGTTTGGGCTGCAAATGGGGGTGGTGCGGCGTAATCGGCAGGTCAGATAGATGTGTGGTTGGTAACCGCGACATTGCTGGCTGGACCCAATCCTGTGGGAAATGATGGAGAGTTGTGGCGAGAACAGGCTTGCATAAAACAGTAGAATCGCCCGCGAGCTGTCAAGCCTGGCGGCAGGCTTCGAGTGTCTGCAACTGGCCCTCTGGCGGCTGGTTTTGATCGCTCAACCAGCGCTCGAACCCGCGCGCCAGCGCCGGCCATTGTTCATCGGTAATCGAGTACCACGCGGTGTCGCGGTTGCGGCCCTTGACCACCATGTGGTTGCGAAACACCCCTTCGAAGACAAACCCGAAGCGCTCAGCTGCACGCTTCGAGCGCGCATTGGCGTTGTTGCACTTCCACTCCAGCCGGCGGTTGCCCAGCTCGAAACCCAGCTTGCTCAGCAAGTACACCGCCTCTGTGCCCTTGGGTGTGCGCTGCATGGCGGCGCCGAAGGCGATGTGGCCGAGTTCGAAGCGGCCGTGGTCAGGCACGATCGACATGTAGCCGAGCAGGCCTTGGGCCTGGCCGCTGGCGCGGTCGATGACGCTGTAGAACAGCGGGTCGCGGCCAGCGGCATTGCCCTGCAACCAACGGTCGAAGGCGGCGCGCTCGCTGAACGGGCCATAGGGCAGGTAGTCCCACAGCAACGGGTCCGAGGCCGGCCCTTGCAGCGCTTGCCACAGGTCGTCGCCGTGGCGCGCCGGGTCGAGCTTTTCCAGGCGAATGAAACGGCCATCAAGCGTGTCTGCCTGGGGGATGGCTGCGGGCTTGAAGTGCAGTGCGTCGGTCATGGGCGGCCTACAGGGCTTTGCGAAATTGAATGAAGCCGGACCGCTCGGCGACCTGCTGGTACAGGCTGATAGCGGTGGCGTTGGTCTGGTGGGTCAGCCAGTGCACCTTGCTGCAGCCGTCGGCCTTGGCGGTGGCGCACACATGCTCGATCAGCTTGCGGCCTACACCCAGGCCGCGCTGGCCGGCGTCGACGTACAGGTCTTGCAGGTAGCAGGCGTTCTCAATGCTCCAGTTGCTTCGATGGTAGATGAAGTTGACCATCCCTACCGCCTTGCCGTCGACCCAGGCGAGCGTCGAATGGGTTGGCTCGCTGGCATCGAGCAGGCGCTGCCAGGTGTTGGCGCTGACCTCTTCGCAGAGTTCGGTCTCATAGAAGCGCAGGTAGGCCTGCCACAACGGCTGCCAGGCAGCGTGGTCTTCGGCAGTGACTGGGCGCAGGGTTACTTGGGGCATGGGGCTCTTCCTTTAGAGAGTGCGCATATGCGCGGCGAGTTGTCTGTCGAGCGGGTCGCGGCTGGCGCCGAGGCCTTCGCGCACGCCGGCAAAATCTTCGGCTGAGCGGTTCTGGCTGAGCTTGCGCGCACCTTGCAGGCGGGCGATTGGCAGGCGGATACCGACGATGGCGCGCAGCATGCCGTCGAGGTAGTCGGCCGGCGCGTCGGTTACGCGCCACGGGGTGTCACGGCCTTGTTCGTGGCGGTCGGTCAGGCGCGTGACGATATCCAGCAGCGGCGCAGCTTCATGGATCACCTCGGCCACGCCGTAGGCGTGCACGGCGGTGTAGTTCCAGGTGGGCACGGTTTTCGGGTTGCTGGCCTTGCTGGGGTAGTACGTGGGGCTGACATAGGCATCGTCACCCGGGAACACCAGCAGCGCCTCGGCGCCGCTTGCCAGGTCCTGCCACTGCGGGTTGGCGCGGGCCAGGTGGGCATGCACGGTGCCGAACTCGCCTTCGCTGGTGGTCAGCAGCACTGGCAAGTGCGTGGCCAGCAAACCCCGTTCGCCGTGGCTGACGAGCATGGCCAGGCGGGTTTGCTGCATGTGCTGGTGCAGGCGAGCAAGGTCGTGGTCCTGGTGCGGTTTGCTGTTGTACATGCTGAAGTTTCCTTGTGCTGTGACGCCATCCTAGGCAGGCTATTGGTTCTGTGTAAGAGCCATTAAAGGCTGTTTTTATAGGTCCAATGCCATGAGCGAACGTACCCACGCACTGCCTTTTGACCCAGCCGGTATTGTGCTGGACCGTCGTCGTGGCCTTAGCCAGCAGCTGTATCAGGCATTGCGTGCGCGGGTGCTGGACGGGCGACTGGGCGGCGGCACCCGGCTACCGGCCACGCGTGACCTGGCAGCGACCTTGGCGCTGTCGCGCAACAGCGTGGTGCGTGCTTACGACCAGCTATATGCCGAAGGCTTCATCGAAAGCCGGGTCGGGGACGGCACTTACGTGAGCCAGCTGAAAAAACTATCCACACAAGTATCCACAGGGTTATCCCGTAGGTTATCAACAGGGTTATCCACATTTCAGCCCGAAGGCACTGAGGATTTGTCCAGTTCAGGGGCTTCCAGTGAGCCTTTGCAGCGTCTGAAAAATCACCATTTGCCGTTGCCAAAAACGGGCCCGCCACGGGCGTTTCGGGTGGGCGTGCCGGCTTTCGATCTGTTCCCGTTCGAGGTGTGGGCCAAGCTGCACGCGAGTTTCTGGCGCAGCCCGGCGCCTGCGCTGCTCGGCTATGGCGACCCGGCTGGCGAGTTGCAGCTTCGCGAATTGATTGCCACCTACCTGCGACGCTCACGGGGGCTTGGTTGCAGTGCTGAGCAAATTGTGATCACCAGTGGCGCACAGGAGGCCATAAGCCTTTGTGCACAGCTGCTGCTAGAGCCTGGCGATGCCGTGGCTGTGGAAAACCCAGGCTACCGCGCTGCCGGCAACGCCTTCGCCGTGGCTGGCGCGACGCTGCGGGGTGTGGCGGTGGATGAGCAGGGCATGGATTGCGCGCAGCTTGCCGGCTTCAGCGATTGCCGATTGGCCTACGTGACCCCAGCGCATCAATACCCCACCGGGGTGACCATGAGCCTGGCGCGGCGTTTGGCGCTGTTGGCCTGGGCCGAGCGCCAGGACGGCTGGATCATCGAAGACGACTACGATGGCGAATACCGCTACAGCGGCGCCCCGCTGGCGCCGTTGGCCGCGCTGGACCGGCAGGGTCGGGTGCTTTACGTGGGCACCTTCAGCAAGATTGCCTTTCCGGCGCTGCGCTTGGGTTATCTGGTGGTGCCCCAGCGGTTGGTGCAGGCGTTCGGCCAGGGCCGGGCTCTGGCGGTGCGGCACTCGGAGGTGGGTACGCAGTGTGTGATGGCGCAGTTCATCGCCCAAGGCCATTTTCAGCGGCATATCCGCCGCATGCGCCGGGCTGCGCTGGCCCGGCGGAACGTGTTGCAGGCGGGTTGGCCGCAGGACGTGCCGGGGCTGGGTGGCATGCCGCAGGTGGCGGCGGGGCTGCATGTGAAAGTGGCTGTGGATAACTTTGCGCGGCAGCAGGAGTTAGTGGCGCAGGCTGAGGAGGTGGGGGTGGAGGTGAATCCGCTGAGCGCTTATTGGTTGCCGGACAGCCCAGTGCCTGTGGATAACCGCGCCGGGCTGGTGCTGGGGTTTGCAGCGGTGCCAGAAGCCGAAATTGCCGGGGCGTTGCTGCGCCTGCGCAAGGCTTGGCGCCGGTGAAAGGGGCCGCACAAGCTTGCACAAAACCATGGAATCGCCCACAGAGATAGTTGTGGCGAGCGGGCTTGGCCCGCGTTGGGCTGCACAGCAGCCCCGACACCCAAGGGTAACCCTCGGGCTGCTGCGCAGCCCAACGCGGGGCAAGCCCGCTCGCCACAAGGAGATATATCTGGTGCGAACAGGCGTGTAAAAACCTTGACCGCGTGGAGTCCGCCATCGATCTTTCAGGTCCCGGACTTGATCTTGGTCCAGGCGCGGGTGCGGGCGCGTTCGGCGTCGCGCTGCAGGGGCTTGAGGGTATACAGCTTGGCCATCGCCTCGGCGGTGGGGTACAGGTTGGGGTTGTCGCGGATCGCCGGGCTGACTTTCTCGGTCGCATCCTTGTTCGGGTTGGGGTAGCCGACGAAGTCGCTGATCGGCGCGATCACCTCAGGGCGCAGCAGATAGTTGATGAACGTGTGGGCATCGTCCGGGTTGGCTGCGTTCTTCGGGATCGCCAGCATGTCGAACCAGATCGGCGCGCCTTCCTTGGGCAGGCGCATGTCCACCACCACGCCATTGTTCGCCTCGCGCGCACGGTTGGCCGCCTGCGAGAAGCTGCCCGAATACCCCACCGCCACACAGATGTCGCCATTGGCGATATCAGCCATGTACTTGGAGGAATGGAAGTAGGTGATGGACGGGCGAATCTTCAACAGCAGTTCCTGGGCTTTCTGGTAGTCAGCCGGTTTGTCGCTGTTCGGCGGCAGGCCCAGGTACTGCAAGGCCAGCGGCAGAATCTCCGACGGGGAGTCGAGCAGTGCCACGCCGCATTGCTTGAGTTTGGCGAGGTTTTCGGGCTTGAAGATCAGGTCCCAACTGTCCACCGGGGCGTTTTCGCCGAGCGCTGCCTTGACCTTGGCCGGGTTGAAACCGATCAGCACGGTGCCATACATGTAGGGCACGGCGTACTGGTTGCCGGGGTCGTTGGCTTCGATCAGCTTCATCAGCGCCGGGTCCAGGTGCTGCCAGTTGGGCAGCTTGCTGCGGTCCAGCGGCTGGAATACGCCCGCCTGGATCTGCTTGGCAAGGAACACGTTGGAAGGCACCACCACGTCATAGCCGGAATTGCCGGTGAGCAGCTTGGCCTCAAGCGCCTCGTTGGTGTCGAAAATGTCGTACACCAGCTTCACCGCGCTGTCCTTCTGGAAGTCGGTGAGGGTTTGCGGGGTGATGTAGTCGAACCAGTTGTACACCCGTAAGGTGCGCTGCTCGGCCTGTGCCGGGAGGGCGCCGGCCAGCAGGCTGGCGGCAATCAGCGGGGCAAGCAATTGTTTGCGGCGGATCATGTCGAGGCTCCTGGCTGGGCGCGCTGGAAGCCTTCCAGCACGTTGACGGCGTTGATACCGATTTCTTCCACCGCGTAGCCACCCTCCATCACGAACAGGGTTGGCTTGCCGAGCTGCGCGATGCGTTCGCCCATTTTCAGGTAGTCCGGGCTGTCGAGCTTGAACTGCGAGATAGGGTCATCCTTGAAGGTGTCCACCCCCAGCGAAACCACCAGCACCTCGGCGTCGTAGGTGGCGATGCGCTGGCAGGCGTCCTCCAGCGCTGCGCTCCAGGCTGCCCAGTCGCTGCCGGCGGGCAGCGGGTAGTTGATGTTGCAGCCGGCGCCTGGGCCTTCGCCGGTTTCGTCGGCGTAGCCGAGAAAGAACGGGAACTCGGCCTGCGGGTCGCCGTGTATGGAGGCGAAGAACACATCGGCGCGGGTATAGAAGATGTCCTGGGTGCCATTGCCGTGGTGGTAGTCGACATCGAGGATCGCCACCTTGGCGCGGCCTTGGTCGATGAACGCCTGGGCGGCGATGGCGGCGTTGTTCAGGTAGCAGTAGCCGCCCATCACTTCGGCGGCGGCGTGGTGGCCGGGTGGTCGGCACAGGGCGAATGCCGCGTGGGCACCTTGCTCGATGGCGGCCTGGGCGGTCAGCGCCACTTGTGCCGCGCTATAGGCCGCCTGCCAGGTGCCCGCGGTGATCGGTGCGCCAGCATCGAAGCTGTAGTAGCCCAGCTCGCCATGCAGCCCGACCGGCTTGACCTGGCGCAGGGTGCGCGCCGGCCAGGTGAACGGCAGCAGGTCGCCTTCATGGCCAAGGGCCGCCCAGCGCGCCCAGGCGCCTTCGAAGAAGGCCAGGTATTCGGCGCTGTGGACGCGTTGCAGCGGGGCGCGACCAAAATCGCTGGGGCCACGTACCTCGCCAAGGTTGCGCTTGTGCACCTGTTGCAGCACATGGTCGGCGCGTGAAGGCATTTCGAAGCAGGGCATCAGTTGGCCGTCGATCAGCTCGCAGCGGCCGTGGTGCAGGCGGTGGTCATCGGAATAGACCGTCAGCATTGTTGTTCTCCGGGTTATCACTGGCGTAGGCCAATTGTGCTGGGCTGGCAGCTAACCGGGGACGATGCAAACGGCCAAAAGGGGATCGATGTGGCCAAGGCATCCGGGGCTGAGCTTTTCGCGGGTGCCGCTAGCATCGACGCTGTTTTACGCGACAGGTGTAGGAGCGGCCTTGTGTCGCGAAAAGGCCGCAAAGCGGCCTCAGCGATTGTCCATGAGGCGCAGAGCCTGGGGCCGCTTCGCAGCCCTTTCGCGACACAAGGCCGCTCCTACACCGGCGAACAAGTGCTCACGGCTCAACCCCTGAAGTGGCTGGGCGCCACGCCGCTCCAGCGCTGGAAGGCATGCCTGAAGCTCGCGGTCTCACTGAACCCCAAGGTCTCGGCAATCTGATAGATCGGCATCTGGTCTTCGGCCAGCAATTGCTTGGCCCGGTCGAAGCGCAACTCGTCCAGCAACTGCTGATAACTGCTGCCCAGCGCCTGCAAATGCCTGCGCAAAGTGCGCGACGAGCAGTTCATCTGCTGCGCCAACCGCTCAAGGCCAGGTGCCGCGTCGAGCTGCTGGACAAGCAACTGGCGAATCCGCCCAAGCCACGCCTGGCGGCCGGTGAACTCCAGGTTCAGGCGCCGGCAACGTTCGCTCATCGCCTTGTGGGTGATCGGGTCGGCCAGCGGCAGTGGGGTGTCCAGCCAGCGGCGCTCGAAGGCAAAGGCGTTGTCACTGGCCGCAAAGCTCAGCGGGCAGTGAAACGCACCGGTGTAGAGCGCGTGGTAGCCGGGCCGAGCATGTTCGAAGCGCGCACCCAGCAGCGGCAACGGCCGCCCCAACAGGTCGTCGCAGATGACTTTGAGCGACACCAGGCAGAATTCGGCATTGAACGCGGCCAATGCCGGTGCGTCGTAGTGATCGCTGGCGCACAGCCAGACTCGCTGGCCGTCGTCCACCAGGCGCAGCTGGAAAACTGTTCCCAGCAGTGCCGGATACTGCAGCGCCAGGCGCAGGGCGTCACCCAAAGTGGCACTGGAGAGCAGCGCGTAACCGAGCATGCCGTAGCACGACACATGCATGCGCCGGCCCAACTCAAGGCCGATGTCCTCGCGCCGGGCCACCGCGTTGGCGCATACCTGCAGTTCTTGCTGGGTGGTAATGCGGGCGTCGGCGTGGCCCATGTCTGCCGGGCTGATGCCGCTGCCGGCGAGCATCTGCTGCGGGTCTACGCCGTCTTCCTGGAACACCTGGAGAATCAGCGAAACCGCGTTGAGGGTGGTGAGGTGGCTGTGCAGCATGCGCGCTGTCCCGTTGGGCTGAGGGGCAATGCAGAGCAAGTTGTGTGCCGCCGAGTTGGCCAGCCGCCGGGCGCAGGCATAAAAAAAGGGCCCGCAGCGTGCGCTCGGGCCCTTGAAAGGTTGAGAGGTGTCTAGTCCCCCGACCTGGTGAGACGGTGTGCAGCGGTCTGGTTAGCCTTTGAGCGGAACCAGACGTGGAGCGATCATGTTGGCCGGCTTCAGGATGTCGTCGAGCATCGCGTCGTCCAGCAGCTTCTCTTCACGTACCAGTTCCAGTACGCCGCGGCCTGTTTCCAGGGCGATGCGGGCGATACGGGTGGCGTTTTCGTAGCCGATGTACGGGTTCAGTGCGGTAACCAGGCCGATCGAGTGCTCGACCAGTTCACGGCAGCGCTGTTCGTTGGCAGTGATGTCGACGATGCAGTGCTCGCGCAGCATGTCCATGGCGCGTTGCAGCAGGCGGATCGAGTCGAAGATCTTGTAGGCGATCAGCGGCTCCATCACGTTCAGCTGCAGCTGGCCACCTTCGGCAGCGACGGTCAGTGCCAGGTCGTTGCCCATGATGGCGAAGGCCACCTGGTTGACGGCCTCCGGGATTACCGGGTTGACCTTGCCTGGCATGATCGAGCTGCCTGGCTGACGCGCTGGCAGGTTGATCTCGTTGATGCCGGTGCGTGGGCCGCTGGACAGCAGGCGCAGGTCGTTGCAGATCTTCGAGAGCTTGACCGCAGTACGCTTGAGCATGCCGGAGAACAGCACGAAGGCGCCCATGTCGGAGGTGGCTTCGATCAGGTCGGCAGCCGGTACCAGCGGCTGGCCGCTGATGGTGGCCAGGCGCTGAACAGCCAGGGCCTGGTAGCCAGGGTCGGCGTTGATGCCAGTACCGATGGCGGTGCCGCCCAGGTTGATTTCGGTCAGCAGTTCCGGTGCCAGGGTCCGCAGACGGTTCAGGTCTTCGGTCATGGTGGTGGCGAAGGCGCGGAATTCCTGGCCCAGGGTCATCGGCACGGCGTCCTGCAGCTGGGTACGGCCCATCTTCAGTACGTGGTCGAATTCTTTACCCTTGGCAGCGAAGGCCTGGATCAGGCTGTCGAGGCTGGCCAGCAGGGCGTCGTGGCCCAGCAGCAGGCCCAGACGGATGGCAGTCGGGTAGGCGTCGTTGGTCGACTGCGCCATGTTCACATCGTTGTTGGGGTGCAGGTACTGGTACTCACCCTTCTGGTGGCCCATGGCCTCCAGCGCGATGTTGGCGATGACTTCGTTGGCGTTCATGTTGGTAGAAGTACCAGCACCGCCTTGAATCATGTCCACCACGAACTGCTCGTGGTAGTCACCGCGGATCAGACGGGCGCAAGCCTCGCTGATGGCGGCGTGCTTGGCATCGCTCAGGTGCCCCAGCTCACGGTTGGCGTCAGCAGCAGCCTGCTTGACCATCGCCAGGCCCACTACCAGTTTCGGGTAGTGCGACAGCGGAACACCGGAGAGGTGGAAGTTGTTGGCGGCGCGCAGAGTCTGGATGCCGTAGTAGGCATCAGCAGGGACTTCGAGGGTGCCAAGAAGGTCTTTTTCGACGCGGAACGATGCAGCAGCGGACATGATGGATATCATCTCGATTTTGACCCGGCACATGCCGGAATGGCGCCAATCCTAGGCCTGAAGCCGATTTTGCAGCCAATGCTGTTGCACGCTAACCTATGCACAAACGGCATACGGTTTGATGTGACGCCGATTGACAATCGAGCGTGTTCCATTTTGGTGCACGCGCTGCGGAGTAGTCGATGAACCTCGAAAGCAAATGGCTGGAGGACTTCAGTGCCTTGGCCTCAACGCGCAGTTTTTCGCAGGCGGCCGAGCGCCGTTTCGTCACTCAACCGGCGTTCAGCCGCCGCATCCGCAGCCTTGAGGCCGCGCTGGGGCTGACTCTGGTAAACCGTTCCCGCACGCCTATCGAGCTGACCGAGGCCGGGCAGCTGTTTCTGGTTACCGCGCGTACCGTTGTCGACCAGTTGAGCGAAGTTCTTCGCCATTTGCACCACCTTGAAGGCGGGCAGGGCGAGGTCATCCAGGTGGCGGCGGCGCACTCGCTGGCATCGGGCTTCTTTCCGCGCTGGGTCGCTCAACTGCGCAACGATGGCATGAACATCGCCACACGGCTGGTTGCGACCAACGTCGGCGATGCCGTGCATGCGCTGCGTGAGGGGGGGTGCGATCTGATGCTGGCCTTCTATGACCCCGACGCTGCGCTGCAGATGGACGCCGAGATTTTCCCGTCGCTGCACATGGGCAACACTGAGATGCTGCCGGTCTGCGCGGTGGACGCCGATGGCCAGCCGCTGTTCGACCTGGAGGGTGATGCCAGTGTGCCGCTGCTGGCCTACAGCGCCGGGGCCTTCCTGGGCCGCTCGGTGAGCTTGCTGCTGCGCCAGCGCAATCTGCGCTACACCACGGTGTATGAAACGGCGATGGCCGACAGCCTCAAGAGCATGGCGCTGGAGGGCATGGGCATCGCCTGGGTGCCACGGCTGTCGATGCGCGGCGAGCTGCAGCGGGGCGAGCTGGTGGTGTGCGGGGGCAGCCAGTGGCATGTGCCGCTGGAGATCCGCGTGTACCGCTGCGCCTTGGTGCGCAAGGCCAACGTGCGCCTGTTGTGGCGCAAGTTGGAATCGGCGAACTCCGCTGATGAAGCCTCAGTTTGAGTTGTACTTCAGGTAGTCAACGATGGTTGCGCGGTTCTTGTCGCTGTAGCGGTAGCAGTTCGAGCGCAGCGGCAGGCGGGGTTTGGTATAGGTTTCGCAGGCCCAGCCATTGAAGTTCACCGTTGCATCTTCGTGTGTGGCACCCAGCATATGGCCGATCTCATGCGCCGCAGCGCCGTAGACAGCCACGGATGCGATCGCGGTGTTGCCTTTCTGGAATGCTAGCCCGGCGTTGAAATTCAAGCCGCGGTGGTCGTAGCTTCCACGGGTCATCAGCAGATGCTTGTTCATGTACGAGAAGAGTTTGCCGGCCTCCGAATCCTGGATCGCTGCTGTGAAGGTGTCCAGAACTTCCCGCGAAGGTTTGCCCGCATAGTGGATGTCGGTGACCCCTTCGACGTTGCGCCGGAAAATCAGCTCGACTGGATGCTGAGTAATGGTACGCATCTCTTTCAGCCAGTGGCCGAAGAAGTTGGTGTTGATCTGCTCGTCGCTTTCTCCGGCCAGATCGTTGTGAAGGTACACCGTTACCACCAGTGGTCGGGCCAGAACGGTTTGTGGCAGCAGCGTGCCCAGGCTCAGCAGCAGCGTCAGAAGTGCGGTTTTAAGCATGGTATTCCCCTTGATGCAATGCAGTGGTTAAGGGGCAGCGTGCTGTTGCGCGACATTCCTGAGCAGCCGGAAAAAGTTGTCCCGCGAGACAGCTTGCCCTTTGATCCGAGCTGTGCTTAAGGGGGTGGGCGGGCCGCTTGCAAATACGCTACAATCCCGCGCCTTCGGCTAGCTGGCCGATCAGAATCCGTATACAAGCCACGCCGGTCCACCTGCGTGGCTTGTTGCTTTTTAGCGCGCCAGAAGGCGCTTGCAGGAGAGGCTCGACGATGAGTGCACTGGTTGGCGTGATCATGGGCTCCAAGTCCGATTGGTCCACCCTTAGCCACACCGCCGATATGCTGGAAAAGCTCGGCATCCCTTATGAAGTGAAGGTGGTTTCCGCACACCGCACGCCGGACCTGCTGTTCCAGTACGCCGAAGAGGCCGATGGCCGCGGCATCGAGGTGATCATTGCCGGTGCAGGTGGCGCTGCCCACCTGCCAGGCATGTGCGCCGCCAAGACCCACTTGCCGGTGCTCGGCGTGCCGGTGCAGTCGTCGATGCTGTCGGGCGTCGACTCGCTGCTGTCGATCGTGCAGATGCCAGCCGGCGTGCCGGTTGCCACCCTGGCCATCGGCCGTGCCGGTGCAATCAACGCTGCGCTGCTGTCGGCAAGCATCCTGGGTGCCAAGTACCCGGAGTATCACGCCGCGCTGAAGCAGTTCCGCACTGAGCAGACTGACACCGTGCTGGACAATCCAGACCCGCGCCAGGCTTGAGGCTGACGATATGAAGATCGGTGTAATCGGTGGCGGCCAGCTGGGCCGCATGCTGGCCTTGGCGGGCACCCCGCTGGGCATGAACTTCGCTTTCCTCGACCCGGCCCCGGACGCCTGTGCCGCCGCGTTGGGCGAGCACCTGCGTGCCGACTACGGCGACCAGGACCACCTGCGCCAGTTGGCCGACGAAGTGGACTTGGTCACCTTCGAGTTCGAAAGCGTGCCGGCAGAAACCGTCGCCTTCCTCTCGCAGTTCGTGCCGGTGTACCCGAGCGCCGAGGCGCTGCGCATCGCCCGCGACCGCCTGTTCGAAAAAAGCATGTTCCGCGACCTGGGCATCCCGACCCCGGCCTTCGCCGACATTCTTTCGCAAGCCGACCTCGACGCTGCCGTCGCCAGCATCGGCCTGCCGGCCGTGCTCAAAACCCGCACCCTGGGTTATGACGGCAAGGGCCAGAAGGTGTTGCGCACCCCTGAAGACGTTGTCGATACCTTCGCCGAGCTGGGCAGCGTGCCGTTGTTGCTCGAAGGTTTCGTGCCGTTCACCGGTGAAGTCTCGCTGGTGGCCGTGCGCGGCCGCGATGGCGAAACCCGCTTCTACCCGCTGGTGCACAACACCCATGACAGCGGCATTCTGCGCCTGTCGGTGGCAAGCGCTGCGCACCCGCTGCAAGCCTTGGCCGAAGATTACGTGGGCCGTGTGCTGGAAAAACTCGATTACGTCGGCGTGATGGCATTCGAGTTCTTTGAAGTCGACGGCGGCCTGAAAGCCAACGAAATCGCCCCGCGCGTGCACAACTCCGGGCACTGGACCATCGAAGGCGCCGAGTGCAGTCAGTTCGAGAACCATTTGCGCGCCGTTGCCGGCCTGCCGCTGGGCTCGACGGCCAAGGTCGGTGAGAGCGCCATGCTCAACTTCATCGGTGAAGTGCCGCCAGTGGCCAAGGTGTCGGCCATCGACGACTGTCACTTGCACCACTACGGCAAGGCCTTCAAGGCCGGGCGCAAGGTTGGCCACGCTACCCTGCGCTGCAAGGACATGGCCACATTGCAGGCCAAGATCGCCGAAGTAGAGGCGTTGATCGTCGGCTGATCGAACTTCTGCCCGCCGGCACCCCTCTGAAATGGCAACTGGCCAAAGCGCTGTCTAGGCTTTGGCTTGTTCCATCTTCATTTGCAGAGGGATTGCCATGGGCATCATCGGAACCATCTTCATCGGCCTGATCGTCGGCCTGCTTGCGCGTTTCTTGAAACCGGGCGACGACAGCATGGGCTGGATCATGACCATTCTGCTCGGCATCGCAGGTTCCCTGCTGGCCACCTATGGTGGGCAGGCGCTGGGTATCTACCAGGCCGGCCAGGCGGCAGGCTTCCTCGGTGCGCTGGTGGGCGCGGTCATCCTGCTGGTGATCTACGGCTTCATCAAGAAGAAGTGAACTCAGGCTAGAATGCCCGGCAATTCAATCCTGAGTTGCCGAGCATCCTCATGCGTGCGTTCTTCCTCATTCCCTTGCTGATGGCCAGCGCCCTGGCCCACGCCGAACTGCCCGAAACCGACTGGCTGGAGCTGATGCCCAAGTCGGACCAGAAGGCGCTCGAGCAAATGCCCGAAATCGACCACAACTCCCCGGAAGCTTTGGGCACCTTTACCGACAAGGGTGGCCTGAAGCAAAGCAAGGGCTTGCCGGCGGTGATGTATTCGACCAAGACCGTGGCGGCGATGAACGGCAAGCAGATTCGTCTGGGCGGTTACCCGGTGCCGCTGGAAAGCGATGCCAAGGGGCACAGCACGCTGTTTTTCCTCGTGCCGTACCCGGGCGCGTGCATCCACGTGCCGCCACCGCCGCCTAACCAGCTGGTGCTGGTGCGCTATCCCAAAGGCCTGAAGATCGACGATATCTACACACCGTTGTGGGTGACCGGCGCCTTGAAAGTGGAAGCGGTCAGCAATGACCTGGCCGATGCGGCGTATGCGCTGGATGCGGCGAAGGTGCGGGTGGTGGAGGATGCGGATTTATAGTGCCTGTGCCGGCCTCATCGCGGGGCAAGCCCGCTCCCACAAAGACTGCGCCGGGCCGGAATAGAAATGCCTGGCTGAGCTCCGGTGGGAGATTCTATGGTTTCGGGCAAGTCGCTTTTGATTGTGTAGGAGCGGCACAAGGCCGCTCCTACACTGACCGCTTAGACGGCATCGATATGGGGATGGGCGAGCTCTGTGGGAGCTGGCGCCAGCCTGCGATGAGGCCTACAGGCAATACTCAGAGCTTCTCGCTGCCAATGGTCAGCCCCAGCGAATGGCTGGCCCCAGCCTGTAGCTCCACCACGTCATCCCAGACATTCGCTGTTTCGATGCACAGCATGCCCTGCCAACCATCGTCCGCCATATCGGCCAGCTCCTGGGCACGCTCGGTCCATGGGTTCCAGATCACCGCCGAGGCCGAGCCGCTGCTGGCCAGGGTAATGCGCCGGCCCCAATGCGGGTCGACGATGCTCAGCTGTTGCGGCGTATCCAGGTAGATGCGGTCGGTTTCGCCGCTGAAAGTCAGCGCGCCCTGCTGCTGGCGTTGTTCCCAGTCAGCCAGTGTCTCGATGTAGCCAAGCCCTTCAACCCCTTCAACCTGCACCTGGCGCACGCCGCTTACCGCAAAGTAGCTGTGCAGTGCCTGGCTGATGGTGACCGGGTGTTGGCCTTGGTTGCGGCTGGTGAGGGTCAGTGTGAGCGCATCGCCCAGCTCTACCGTAAGGGTGAGCGCCACGTCATGCGCCCAGCCCGGTAGTTGACCCTGCGCCTGCGGCAGCTCGAAGGTCACACGCAGGGCGTCGGCGTGTTGCTCGGCGCCGAGCAGGTGCCAGTCACGGGTGCGGGCCAGGCCGTGGGCCGGTGCCTCGCTGCCGCTATACATGGCCTGCACGGCGCTGGGGTTGCGTTGCAGGTTACCGAACCACGGCCAGCACACCGGCACCCCGGCACGTACGGATTTGCCCTGGCGCAGGATGGCCGACTCGCTGAGCCACAACAGGGGCGGCTCGCCCACGCGCTGGTAGCTCAGAATTTGAGCACCCTGTTGGGCAATCAGCAGTTCGGCGTTGGCGGTGGTCAGGCGCCAGCAGTTCAGCTCGCCATGTTTTTCGGACTCGACCTGTGGGGTAGGCATGCGCTTGTCTCGTTGAATGCAGTGAGGCGTTGGACCTCATGCCGGGCAACGAGTTTACCGCGCGGCCCGGTCAGCGACGAGGCACCGAGCGGGTGCGGCCACTGCCATCGATGGCGACGAACACGAACACCGCCTCGGTGACTTTGCGCCATTCGCTGGACAGCGGGTCGTCGCTCCACACTTCGACCATCATCTGGATCGAGCTGCGGCCGATTTCGACGGTCTGGGTGTAGAACGACAGTTGCGCACCCACGGCCACCGGCACCAGAAACGCCATGCGGTCGATGGCCACGGTTGCCACCCGGCCACCGGCGACGCGGCTGGCCATTGCGGTGCCGGCCAGGTCCATCTGGGCGACCAGCCAGCCGCCAAAAATGTCGCCGAAACCGTTGGTTTCGCGCGGCAGAGCAGTGATCTGCAAGGCCAGGTCGCCCTGCGGGATAGGATCTTCTTGTTCGAGCTCAATCATGCCGTGGGGCCTCTGACCCGTAACGCTTGGTGGGTGCGCAGTGGTGGACGCCTTCGCTTCAGGGGCGGCCAAAGGGGAAACTCTGCGAAACAGTCTGACAGTAATGCCTTACGTTTTCGCACAACAGCCCCGGTTTAACGCAACCTTTTCCTACGAACGGCAAGTATATAGACCATCACAGCCAGCTACGACCGTGCATTGATGAATATCTGTACAGATTTTGTAGTGCTATCAGCCGCGTCGGGCAATTTGTTATCTTCCTTTGGACCCCACAGAAGCCGCATGCCAAGCGGCCTGCACACCAACAAGAGAACATCGATGACCTCCGTGCCCAGCAGTATCGAGCAGCCGCCCCGGCCGCTGACCCGCAGCGACTACAAAACCCTCTCACTGTCTGCCCTGGGCGGTGCGCTGGAGTTCTACGATTTCATCATCTTCGTCTTCTTCGCAACCGTAGTGGGCAAGCTGTTCTTCCCACCTGACATGCCCGACTGGTTGCGCCTGATGCAGACCTTCGGCATCTTCGCCGCCGGCTACCTGGCGCGGCCGGTGGGCGGCATCATCATGGCCCACTTCGGCGACCTGCTCGGGCGCAAGAAAATGTTCACCCTGAGCATCTTCATGATGGCCGTGCCCACGCTGATCATGGGCCTGCTGCCGACCTACGCGCAGATTGGCCTGTGGGCGCCGATCCTGCTGCTGCTGATGCGCGTCATCCAGGGCGCGGCGATTGGCGGCGAAGTGCCGGGCGCCTGGGTATTCGTTTCCGAGCACGTTTCGGAGCGCAACACCGGCTACGCCTGCGGCACCCTGACCGCCGGCCTGACCTCGGGCATTCTGCTCGGCTCGTTGATGGCCACGTTGATCAATACCCTCTACACCCCAGAGCAAGTCACCGACTACGCCTGGCGTATCCCGTTCCTGATGGGCGGGGTGTTCGGCCTGTTCTCGGTGTACCTGCGCCGCTGGCTGCACGAAACCCCGGTGTTTGCCGAAATGCAGGCGCGCAAGGCCCTGGCCAAGGACCTGCCGCTGCGCACGGTGCTGCGTTACCACGGTAATGCGGTGATTCAGTCGATGCTGCTGACCTGGCTGCTGTCTGCCGGCATTGTGGTGGTGATCCTGATGACGCCGGCATTGCTGCAGAGCATCTACCACATCAGCCCGATCGACTCGCTCAAGGCCAACAGCCTGGCCATCGTGCTGCTGAGCGTGGGTTGCATCGTCGCCGGCAGGCTCGCCGACCGCTTCGGTGCGGGCCGTGTGTTGATTGTCGGTAGCCTGATGCTGCTGGCAAGCTCCTGGGCCTTCTACCACAGCCTGCCGACGCGCCCGGACCTGCTGTTCCCGCTGTATGCCCTGACTGGCCTGTGCGTGGGCGTGATCGGCGTGGTGCCCTACGTGATGGTCAAGGCATTCCCGGCAACGGTGCGCTTCACCGGCCTGTCGTTCTCCTACAACCTGGCCTACGCCATCTTCGGCGGCCTGACCCCGATGGTGGTTACTGCGCTGCTCAAGTTAAGCACCATGGCACCGGCGTATTACGTGGCGTGCCTGTGTGCGGTAGGGCTGATGCTGGGGCTGCATTTGCGCGCGAAAAAGCGTTAAGCGTTACTGACCGCGTTCGCCGTCCCTCAAGCCGCCGCCGGGTTTTCTCGGCGGCGGCTTGTTGTTTCTGGCCCCAGAAACATGCCGTAACCAACCATGCAGGCCTGATGCATATGTAACTCAGGCGCCTCCCGGATAACCCAGACCCTCCGCCATACAGACAAGGAGAACTGTATGGCTGGAGATAGATTGAATGACGGGCCTGATGGTGCCAGATCCTGTAATACATCCGGGGGCGAACTCGGACGATACAGGGGTCATAATTCCTGGGTTCGGGGCGGAGGAGGGCCTGCCTTCACCTGGCCTGTTGGGCTATGGGTCTGGTGAGGTCAAGACAGAGGCTGCCAGGCAATCGCCGCATGATTCTCACGCGGGAAAAGGGATTTATCGATGGGTGTTTTGAAGCTTGACACTTATCTCGGCAGGCTAGGCCGTTCCTATGATGAGCTGGTCATGGAGGGGCTACTGCCTCCGAACAGCCTGCAGGAAATATATGACGGTTCGCTGACCGCATTTTATGAGCCCGACGCAGGCATAGAGCTAGAGTTCTGGGCGCAGTCCAGAACTTTCGAGAAGCTGCATATTACCTTGGCGCCCGATGCCGCCTCATCTGAGGTTTTTGAGGGCAAGGTTGAAAAGCCTTTTGGAAATTGCAGCGTCAGAGAGGAGGTTCTGCAGGTTCATGGCGAGCCGGCCACGTCGAAGGGGCCGTTTGAAATGCCACGGCCATTGGGTGAGTCGGGCGGGTGGGATATCTACTGCCTGAAAGCGCTTGGCTATGAAGGAGTGAATGTTGTTTTCAAATATGATGTTGGGCTAAACGTAGTTGGTTTTACCTTTTCTTTGGAAGTAACAAGTTTTGACAAAATGCTTGTAACTACTGTGGCCGAGCTTTAATGCTCAACGTCGAGGCTTGAACACCAGGTTTACTGGCCCACGGGTTTGCCGAGTCTGACATTGAGTCAGCCAGGCTCAACCTGTACGAGCTTCACTCTGTCAAAGGGCGCTCCCGATGAACATTGAGCTGAATGCCTACCTTGAGCATCTGGGTAAAACCCACGTTGAACTTATCGAGCACGGCGTGCTGGATGATTCACGGTTAATAGAGGTCTATCCGGGTTCGCTGACCCTGTATCGGCAACCGCAAGCCGGTTTAGATCTGGCATTTTTAGCTGAGACCAAACAGCTGGAGTCAGTCATGTACACACTGCGGAAACTGGTACCCGAAGACGTCCTCTTCACCGGTAACTTGCCCGAGCCCTACGCATCATGCAAAAAACTAGATGATGTTCGCGACCGCTTTGGTGCTCCCCATGTTAGCAAAGGGCCCCTCAGGCTTCCTGACCCCCTTGGCGAGGTCGGAGGATGGGATGGCTACACTATGACTTGCGAAGGCCGTGAACACCTTAGGGTTGTATTCAAATATGACGCTGATTTAACGGTTTTCTGTATCAGTTTTGGCTTGAAGCAATAACATCAAAGCAACGGCGTTGGTGCACCACAGACAAACCTGAGCCCGGTCTACGTCATGTTCGGCGATCGCCGCACGAAACCGCAGGGCTGAGGCAACCGCCTGGGATCGCGAAAAAGGCCACCCGAGCGTCTCGTGGTGGCCTTTCATCCAATTGTCACATTGGGGTCATAGAGTGTTCACACGGCCTACAGATACTTGGGCCCGTTCCATCACAACCCCTACGATATTCCTGCTAGGAGCAAGGCATGAAACTGAAGCGTTTGATGGCGGCCCTGACCTTTGCCGCCGCTGGCGTTGCAACCGCCAATGCGGTCGCCGCTGTCGACCCAGCCATCCCGACCTACACCAAGACCACCGGTGTATCGGGCAACCTCTCCAGCGTCGGTTCCGACACCCTCGCGAACCTGATGACCCTGTGGGCCGAGGCCTACAAGAAGGAATATCCGAACGTAAACATCCAGATTCAGGCCGCCGGTTCCTCCACCGCGCCACCTGCGCTGACCGAAGGCACCGCCAACCTCGGCCCGATGAGCCGCAAGATGAAGGACGTCGAGCTGCAGGCCTTCGAGCAGAAGTACGGCTACAAGCCAACCGCCATCCCGGTTGCCGTCGACGCCCTGGCTGTTTTCGTGCACAAGGACAACCCGATCAAAGGCCTGACCATGGCTCAGGTCGACGCCATCTTCTCCTCCACCCGCCTGTGCGGTGGCAAGGCTGACGTCAAGACCTGGGGCGATGTGGGCGTGAAAGGCGACCTGGCCAACAAGCCAATCCAGCTGTTCGGCCGCAACTCGGTATCGGGCACCTACGGCTACTTCAAGGAAGAAGCCCTGTGCAAAGGCGACTTCAAGCCTAACGTCAACGAACAACCTGGCTCCGCTTCGGTGGTGCAGTCGATCAGCTCCTCGCTGAACGGCATCGGCTACTCGGGCATCGGCTACAAGACCGCCTCGGTGAAAACCGTCGCTCTGGCCAAGAAAGAAGGCGGCGAGTTCGTTGAAGACAACGAAGCCAACGCCCTGAACGGCACCTACCCGCTGTCGCGCTTCCTCTACGTCTACGTCAACAAGGCGCCGAACAAGCCGCTGGCACCGCTGGACGCCGAGTTCATCAAGCTGGTGCTGTCGCAGGCCGGTCAGCAAGTCGTGGTGAAGGACGGCTACATCCCGCTGCCTGCCAAAGTGGTCGACAAGACCCTGGCTGACCTGGGCCTGTCCCACGCTGGCAACGTTGCAAAGAAGTAATTAGGCAGTAATCGGAAGAGGTCGGCAGCCCATGCGCCGGCCTTTCTCCACGAATTCGTCAGTCCGCAGCCAGGGCTCCTGAGCGGCGGGCTTTTTTGCGTCACTGCACTGTCATGTTTTTGTCATACGGGACCGCTAGGGTGTGCGCATGAATGATCTGGCCAACTCCACCATGACCCAAAATTCTCCGCCGCTGCGTATTGATTTCAATACGCCCGAGTTGCAACGCAAGCGCCGTATGCGCGCCCTCAAGGACCGCCTGACCCGCTGGTATGTACTGGTGGGCGGGCTGGCCGTGCTGGCTGCCATTACGTTGATCTTCTTCTACCTGGCCTACGTGGTGCTGCCGCTGTTCCAGGGCGCCGAACTGACCAGCAAGAAGGCGCTGGAGCCCACCTGGCTGCAACAGGATGCCGGCAAGCCGCTGATGATCGCCCTCGAGGAGCAAAACCTTGTGGGCATGCGCGTTTCCGACAAGGGCCAGGCGCTGTTCTTCGATACCAAGACCGGTAACGAACTCAAGCGCGTCGACCTGCCGTTGCCAGCCGGCACCCAGGTCAGCTCGATCGGCAGCGACCAGCCGGGCAGCCCGCTGGTGGTGCTGGGCCTGTCCAACGGCCAGGCGCTCGTGTTCCACCACAGCTACAAGATCACCTACCCGGACAACAAGAAGACCATCGAGGCAGGTATCGACTACCCCTATGGTCAGGGCGCGTTCACCTTGGATGATCAAGGCCGCCCGCTGGAGCATGTGACCGTCAACGTCAATGGCGAAACCCTGCTGCTGGCCGGCTCCACCGGTGCGCAGCTGCAGGTTATGGAGCTTGCACGCACCGAGAACATGATGACCGGCGAGGTCACCACCGAGCAGAACCGCATTGCCTTGCCGCAGATGACCGAGACGGTGAAGAACATCTTCATCGACCCGCGCCAGCAGTGGCTGTACGTGGTCAACGGCCGCGCCACTGCCGATGTGTTCAGCCTGCGCGAAAAGAGCCTCAATGGCCGCTACAAGCTGCTTGAAGACGGCAACGCCGAAATTACCGCCAGCGGGCAGCTGGTGGGCGGCATCTCGCTGATCTTCGGTGACTCCAAGGGCGGCCTGAGCCAGTGGTTCATGGCCCGCGACCCGGACGGTGAGTCGCGCTTGAAGCTGATCCGCAGCTTCCAGCTGGGCAAGGCGCCTGTGGTGCAGATCGACGCCGAAGAACGCCGCAAGGGCTTCATCGCCCTGGACAGCGAAGGCAAGCTTGGCGTGTTCCACAGCACCGCACACCGCACCCTGCTGGTTGAGCCGGTTGCTGAAGGCGCAGGCATTCTGGCGCTGTCGCCACGCGCCAACCGCATCATCATCGAAGAAGGCGGCAAGCTGCTGCCGCTGAGCCTGCGCAACCCGCACCCTGAAGTGTCGTTCAGCGCGCTGTGGGGCAAGGTCTGGTACGAGAACTACGACGAGCCGAAGTACGTCTGGCAGTCGACCGCCTCGAACACCGACTTCGAGCCCAAGCTGAGCCTGTCGCCACTGACCTTCGGTACGCTCAAGGCCGCGTTCTACGCGATGATTCTGGCCGCACCGCTGGCGATTGCCGCGGCCATCTACACCGCCTACTTCATGGCACCTGGCATGCGCCGCAAGGTCAAGCCGGTGATCGAGTTGATGGAGGCGATGCCGACGGTGATCCTCGGCTTCTTCGCCGGCCTGTTCCTGGCGCCGTACCTTGAAGGCCATCTGCCGGGCGTGTTCAGCCTGCTGATGATCCTGCCCCTGGGCATTCTGGTTGCAGGCTTTGCCTGGAGCCGCCTGCCGGAGTCGATCCGCCTGCGCGTTCCAGATGGCTGGGAAGCGGCCATCCTGATCCCGGTGATTCTGGCCATTGGCTGGTTCGCACTGTTCATGAGCCCGTTCATGGAAAGCTGGTTCTTCGGCGGCGACATGCGCCTGTGGATCAGCAACGACCTGGGCATCACCTACGACCAGCGCAACGCCCTGGTAGTGGGTATCGCCATGGGCTTTGCGGTCATCCCGAACATTTACTCCATCGCCGAAGACGCTGTGTTCAGCGTGCCACGCAGCCTCACCCTGGGCTCGCTGGCCCTGGGTGCGACGCCATGGCAGACCCTGACCCGCGTGGTCATCCTCACCGCAAGCCCGGGTATCTTCTCGGCCTTGATGATCGGCATGGGCCGGGCGGTGGGCGAGACCATGATCGTGCTGATGGCTACCGGCAACACCCCGGTAATGGAAATGAACCTGTTCGAGGGCATGCGCACCCTGGCCGCCAACGTGGCCGTGGAAATGCCTGAATCTGAGGTCGGTGGCAGCCACTATCGTGTGCTGTTCCTCGCCGCACTCGTGCTGCTGATGTTCACGTTCATCATGAACACCTTGGCCGAGCTGATTCGCCAGCGCCTGCGCAAGAAATACTCGTCGCTTTGATAGAAAGGTAGAGATCCGTGAAAAAGGATTCCCTCAAAGGCTGGTTCAAGAGCGGCGCCCCCGGCGTCTGGATCAGCGGTGGCGCGGTGGCAATCGCGGTCATCATGACCATTGGCCTGTTGTCCGTGATCGCCGTACGTGGCCTGGGCCACTTCTGGCCGGCTGACCTGATCCAGGCCACCTACAAGGTGCCGGGCCAAGGCGACCATGTGATCGTCGGTGAAGTGGTACAGAAAGAAGAAGTCCCGCGTGAACGCCTCAAGGGTGCCGGTTTGCCGGTGCCTGACCAGGGCCCTGAGTTCATGACCCGCGAGCTGATCAAGGTCGGTAACCGCGACCTCAACGGCAGCGACTTCACCTGGGTGGTCGGCGAGTGGCTGGTGGACCAGCAACGCCCGGCCGACCTGATGGCCCTGGAGCGCCGCGAGTGGGGCAACTTCTACGGCTACCTGGTCAGCGTCAAGGAAGAGGGCCGCGTGGTCGCGCAAGGCCCCGAGGCCTGGAACGAACTGCAGGTGCGCCTCAAGCGTGCCAGCGACCTCAACGACCAACTGGTCAAGCTTGAGAAGAAGGACATCGGTGCCATCAACCATGGCCTCGAACGCCTGCGCCTGCAAAGCCGCAAGCTGGAGCTGCAAGGCAAGCTCGACGCCGCCGCCCAGGCTGACATGGACGCTGAGCGTGCCGAGCTGAACAACCGCTACAAGGCCATCGAAGAGCGCCTCACCGGCCTGCACCAGGCGTTTGCCCGCGACAGCCTGGTGGCCCGCGATGGCAACGGCCGCGAAGTCGAGATCAACCTGAGCAAGGTGGTCCACGCGATCCAGCCCAACGGCATGTCCGCCATGACCAAGATGGGCAGCTACTTCGGCAAGGTGTGGGAATTCCTCAGCGATGACCCGCGTGAAGCCAACACCGAAGGCGGTATCTTCCCGGCCATTTTCGGCACGGTGATGATGACCCTGATCATGGCCGTGATCGTGACCCCGTTCGGCGTGCTGGCGGCAGTGTACCTGCGTGAATACGCACGCCAAGGCCCGGTAACCCGCCTGATCCGTATTGCGGTGAACAACCTGGCGGGGGTTCCGGCCATCGTCTACGGCGTGTTCGGCCTGGGCTTCTTCGTCTATGTGCTGGGTGGTTCCATCGACCGGCTGTTCTTCCCCGAGTCGCTGCCGGCGCCCACCCTTGGTACGCCGGGCCTGCTGTGGGCCTCGCTGACCCTGGCGCTGCTGGCGGTGCCGGTGGTGATCGTGGCCACCGAAGAAGGCCTGGCGCGCATTCCACGCACGGTGCGTGAAGGCTCGCTGGCGCTGGGTGCAACCAAGGCCGAGACGCTGTGGAAGATCGTGCTGCCGATGGCAAGCCCGGCGATGATGACCGGGATGATTCTGGCCGTGGCCCGCGCTGCCGGCGAAGTGGCCCCGCTGATGCTGGTGGGTGTGGTCAAGCTGGCGCCGTCGCTGCCAGTGGATGGCAACTACCCGTACCTGCACCTTGACCAGAAAATCATGCACCTGGGCTTCCATATCTACGACGTCGGCTTCCAGAGCCCCAACGTCGAGGCCGCGCGGCCGCTGGTGTACGCCACCGCGTTGCTGCTGGTGCTGGTAATCGCCACCCTCAACCTCTCGGCGGTGTGGATCCGTAACCACCTGCGCGAGAAGTACAAGGCCCTCGACAGTTAAGCCCAAGCCATAAGCGGCAAGCCTTGAGCAGATTGCCGCTTTTGCCCCAACTTGCAGATAGCAGCTTGAAGCTTGCAGCTTCAACGGAGTGAGAACATGCAACACGACAGCCATACCCACGCCATCGACATGTCGGCCCTGGGCCGCGACAAACAGAGCCTGCGCCTGGCCGAAGAAACCGTGGCCATCGAAGTGCCTGGCCTTTCGCTGTTCTACGGCGACAAGCAGGCGCTGTTCGATGTGCAGATGAACATCCCCAAGCAGCGCGTCACGGCCTTCATCGGCCCGTCCGGCTGCGGCAAGTCGACCCTGCTGCGCACCTTCAACCGCATGAACGACCTGGTCGACGGCTGCCGCGTGGAAGGCGCCATCAACCTGTACGGCAACAACATCTACCGCAAGGGCGAGGACGTGGCCGAGCTGCGCCGCCGCGTGGGCATGGTGTTCCAGAAGCCCAACCCGTTCCCCAAGACCATCTACGAGAACGTGGTCTACGGCCTGCGCATCCAGGGCATCAACAAGAAGCGCACCCTCGACGAAGCCGTTGAGTGGGCCCTCAAGGGCGCCGCGCTGTGGGACGAGGTCAAGGACCGCCTGCATGAATCGGCGCTGGGCCTTTCCGGTGGCCAGCAGCAACGTCTGGTGATTGCCCGTACTATTGCCGTCGAGCCCGAAGTGCTGCTGCTCGACGAACCGTGCTCGGCACTCGACCCGATCTCCACGCTGAAGGTCGAAGAGCTGATCTACGAACTCAAGTCCAAGTACACCATCGTCATCGTTACCCACAACATGCAGCAGGCAGCCCGTGTTTCGGACTACACCGCGTTCATGTACATGGGCAAACTGATCGAGTTTGGTGATACCGACACCCTGTTCACCAACCCGTCGAAGAAGCAGACCGAAGACTACATTACCGGTCGTTACGGCTAGGGCGCCTTTGGCGCAGCTGCACGCTTGAAGCGGCAAGCTGCAAGAGCAGGCGGCCAGGGAATGACACGAACTACTTGAAGCGTGCAGCTAGAGGCTTGCAGCTTCTTCGCGGAGCGAAAGCATGATCAACAAAGAAAGCCTTACCCACCACATCTCCCAGCAGTTCAACGCCGAGCTTGAAGAGGTGCGCAGCCACTTGCTGGCGATGGGCGGGCTGGTCGAGAAGCAGGTCAACGACGCCGTCACCGCGCTGATCGAGGCCGACTCGGGCCTTGCCCAGCAGGTGCGTGAGGTTGACGAACAGATCAACCAGATGGAGCGCAACATCGACGAAGAATGCGTGCGCATTCTGGCCCGTCGCCAGCCTGCGGCCTCCGACCTGCGCCTGATCATCAGCATTTCCAAGTCGGTGATCGACCTGGAGCGCATCGGCGACGAGTCCACCAAGATCGCCCGCCGCGCCATTCAGCTGTGCGAAGAAGGCGAGTCGCCACGCGGCTATGTCGAGGTACGCCACATTGGCGACCAGGTACGCAACATGGTGCGTGACGCGCTCGACGCCTTCGCCCGCTTTGACGCAGACCTGGCGCTGTCGGTGGCCCAGTACGACAAGACCATCGACCGCGAGTACAAGACCGCGCTGCGCGAACTGGTCACCTACATGATGGAAGACCCACGCTCGATCTCGCGTGTACTCAGCGTCATCTGGGCGCTGCGCTCGCTTGAGCGGATCGGCGACCACGCGCGCAATATCGCGGCGCTGGTGATCTACCTGGTACGCGGCACCGACGTGCGGCACATGGGCCTGAAGCGCATGGCGGCCGAGGTTAAAGGCGCGGAGCAGGAAGAGGCCGAAATAGCTAATGTTCCGGCTGAACCGGACGATAAATAAGATTGCTCCCGAGCATCACGCCCGGCTTCTGCCGGGCGTTTTCGTTTGTGGTCGAGCACCAGCAGGCACCCGCGAACGACAGTGAAAGTCCCGGCGTGACCAGTGGTTTGGCAAATTGCCATCAGTCGGCGGTATGCTAGTCGGGATTAAGAGGAGTATCGATGAGTAAAGTCAATGTGCTGGTCGTGGACGATGCCCCGTTCATCCGCGACCTGGTAAAGAAGTGCCTGCGCAACGCGTTCCCTGGCATGGTTATCGAAGATGCAGTCAATGGCCGCAAAGCCATGGCGCTGCTTGCCAAGGAGCGTTTCGACCTGGTCCTGTGCGACTGGGAGATGCCGGAAATGTCCGGCCTCGAACTGCTGAGCTGGTGCCGTCAGCAGGAAGAAATGAAAACCATGCAGTTCATCATGGTGACCAGCCGTGGTGACAAGGAGAACGTGATCCAGGCCATCCAGGCCGGCGTCTCCGACTTCGTTGGCAAGCCGTTCACCAACGAACAGCTGCTGACCAAGGTGAAGAAGTCGCTGACCAAGATCGGCAAGCTCGACAGCCTGATGGCCGGCGCGCAGGCGCGGGTCAACTCGGCGTTTGCCAATGACTCGCTCAGCGCCCTGACCGGTGGCCGCACCGAAGCCGCCAAAGTGGCCGCGCCGGTTGCCGCTGCTGCGCCTGCGGCTGCCAAGCCATTGATCAACGCCCCGACCCCACGGCCTTCAAGTGCGGCCGCTCCGGCTGGCCGTGGCCAAGGCCAACTGCGCCTGGCCAGTGGCCCACAGCCGTGTGTGATCAAGGCCTTGAGCCTGAAGGAAGCCTTGCTGGTGGTACGCCGTGGCGCCAACCTGCCGCAGGTGCTCGAAGGTGCGGTGCTGGACCTGGAGCAGGGCGACAACGCCGAAACAGCGCGCCTGAACGGCTATCTGCATGCCATTGCAGCGGTAGAAGCCAAGCCTGACAGCGACTGGCTGCAAGTAACCTTCAAGTTCGTCGACCAGGATGCGCAGAAGCTCGATTACCTGTCGCGGTTGATTGCCCGCGGTACGGCGCAGAAGCACTTCACGCCTGGGGCGTAAGCCAAAGCAACGCGGGCAATGTAGGAGCGGCCTTGCGTCGCGAAAGGGCTGCGTAGCAGCCCCGGGGTTGTGCATGAGGCGGAGATCTTGGGGCTGCTGCGCAACCCTTTCGCGACACAAGGCCGCTCCTACACAATCAAAAGCGACTTGCCCGAAACCATAGAATCTCCCACAGTGATCAGAGCCAAGCATCAATATCGCGGCTGGGCGCGGTCTTTGTGGGAGCTGGCGCCAGCCTGCGATGAGGCCAGTGCAGGCCCATCACCCGACCAACTGCCACCCCTCTCCTGAAACCGGCTGCTAGGCTCAGACAGGTCGCCCCTGTCAAATGGCCACCATCATGCCTGCCGCCCGCCTGCTGCTGTTCTGTGCGCTGTTCACGGCCTCGGCGTCCAGCCATGGCATGACCATCTACACCACCACCGACAACTACGGGGTGGCCTCCTACTCCGATACCCCAAGCCCCGGTGCCAAGGCGTTCGTCTACCGCGAAGCGATGGTCGAGCGCATCGACAGCAAAGTACGCCTGCAAACCGAAGCGTTTCCCGGTGGGGTGAGGTTCATCGCGCGCAACGAGCTGTACGTGCCGATGGAGGTCGAACTGCGAGTCGATGGCCTGGCCAACGCCTTCGGCGGCAACGCCCCACGCGTGGTGCGGCGGGTGCTGGCGCCGCGTTCGACGCTGGTGCTGAGCGCGGTACTGGCGGCCCCCGGCGGGGCGCTGAAGTACAACAGCAAGTTCCGCTACGCCATGGGCGACCCGGTGCAGCGTGCCCAAGGCTACCGCTACCCGTTCCCGTGGAAGGGCGGGCCGTTTCGTATCAGCCAGGGGCCCAACGGGCGGGTCAGCCACTTCGGCGCCAGGGGCCGCTACGCCATCGATATCGCCATGCCCGAAGGCACGCCGATCATCGCAGCGCGTGGCGGCATGGTGGTCAAGGTCGAGAACCGCCAAAGCGGGCGTGGCACCAACCCTTCAGGCAACTTCGTGCGCATTCTCCACCCCGACGGCACCATGGGCGTGTACCTGCACCTGATGCGCGGTTCGGTGGTGGTGACAGAGGGGCAGCAGGTGCTGGTGGGGCAGGCGCTGGCCAAGTCGGGCAACACCGGCAACAGCACCGGGCCCCACCTGCACTTCGTGGTGCAGCGCAACGTGGGGCTGGCGCTGGAGTCGATCCCGTATCAGTTCGACCGGCCGATCAACGGCATGCCGGACTTCACCGCCGGCAACCCGTAAGCCGTCAGTCGAGCTTGAGCACCTTGGCCAGCACGATCTTCGGCCCTTTCATCTTCTTGATGATGATGCGCAGGCCTTCGACCTCCAGCACGGTCTCTTCTTCGGGCACGCGCTTGAGCGTCTCGTAGACCAGCCCGGCCAAGGTTTCGGCCTCGATGTGGTCAAGGTCGACACCCAGCAGGCGCTCGATCTTGAACAGTGGCGTATCACCGCGTACCAGCAGCTTGCCGGGCTGGTAGGCGAGGATGCCGCGCTCGGTCTTGCGATGTTCGTCCTGGATATCGCCCACCAGCACTTCCAGCACGTCTTCCATGGTCAGGTAGCCGATCACCTTGCCATCGGCTTCTTCAACCAGCACGAAGTGCGCGCCACCCTTGCGGAACTGCTCCAGCAACTGCGACAGCGGCATGTGCCGCGATACGCGCTCCAGCGGGCGGGCGAGGTCTTCCAGGTCGATGGTCTCGGGCAGGTGGTCCAGCTCGGCCAGCTCCAACAGCAGGTCCTTGATGTGCAGCAGGCCGGTGAATTCTTCACGCTCGGCGTCATACACCGGGTAGCGGCTGAACTTGTGGCGGCGGAACATCGCGAGGATCTGCTTGAGCGGCGCGTTGGCGTCGATGCTGACCATGTCTTCGCGCGAGTTGGCCCAGTCGACCACCTCCAGTTCGCCCATTTCCACCGCCGAGGCCAGCACACGCATGCCTTGGTCGCTTGGGTCCTGGCCACGGCTGGAGTGCAGGATCAGCTTGAGTTCTTCGCGGCTGTAGTGGTGCTCATGGTGCGGGCCAGGCTCGCCCTGGCCAGCAATGCGCAGGATGGTGTTGGCGCTGGCGTTGAGCAGGTAGATGGCCGGGTACATGGCCCAGTAGAACAGGTACAGCGGCACCGCGGTCCACAGCGACAGCAGCTCGGGCTTGCGGATGGCCCACGACTTGGGTGCCAGCTCACCGACCACGATGTGCAGGTAGGAAATGACGAAGAATGCGACGAAGAACGAGACGCCCTTGATCAGCTCGGGCGAGTCGACGCCGAAATACGCCAGCAGCGGCTCGAGCAGGTGGGCGAACGCCGGTTCACCGACCCAGCCCAGGCCCAGCGAAGCCAGGGTGATACCCAGCTGGCAGGCCGACAGGTAGGCGTCGAGCTGGTTGTGCACCTTGCGCAGAATGCTGCCCCGCCAGCCGTGCAGCTCGGCGATGGAGTCGACGCGGGTGGAGCGCAGCTTGACCATGGCGAACTCCGCAGCAACGAAGAAACCGTTGAGCAGCACCAGGAAAAGGGCGAAAAGAATCATGCCGAAATCGGCGAATAACGAGGTGAGGCTGATACCAGGGGAAGGGTCCATGATGGGGTTTTTACTGGGTCCGTCTTTAGAAATAGGAAGAAAAAAAGTGCCAGCGATGGCTGGCACAGGGGATCCAATGTAGCGGCTGATGGGGCAAAAGCAAAGGGCCGCAGAGAAATACGCCGTTACCCTTGGCTGGCGATCTGCACCGGCGCAAAGTGGCAGGTAAAGGTACTGCCATGCCCCGGCACGCTGCTGATCTCAAGCTTGCCGCGGTGGCGCATCAGCACATGCTTGACGATCGCCAGCCCCAGCCCGGTGCCGCCAGTATTGGACGCACGGCTGGAGTCGACCCGGTAGAAACGCTCGGTGAGGCGCGGCAGGTGCTTGGCGTCGATGCCTACGCCTGAGTCCTGCACGCTCAGGTGCGCACCCTGTTCGTCGGCCCACCAGCGAATGCGGATGCTACCGGCGTCCTGGGTGTATTTGACGGCGTTGAACACCAGGTTGGAAAACGCGCTGCGCAGCTCGGACTCGCTGCCTTTGAGGCGAATGCCCGGGGCTGCTTCCAGGGTGATGCGCTGGTTGCGCGGCCCGGACAGCGCCTCGGCGTCATGCTTGATGGTGCCAAGCAGGGCATCGACACTGACCGGCTGGTTGTCCGACGGATAGTCCGTGGCTTCGAGCTTGGCCAGCAGCAGCAAGTCGTTGAGCAGCGTCTGCATGCGCGAACCTTGTGCGCTCATCTGTTGCAAGGCGCGGCTCCAGCGCGGGTTCACGTCCTCGACGTTATCGAGCAGCGTTTCCAGGTAGCCGGTGATCACTGTCAGCGGTGTGCGCAGCTCGTGGGACACGTTGGCGACGAAGTCTTTGCGCATTTGTTCGAGCTGGTGAATGCGGGTGACATCGCGGACCAGCATCAGGTGCTCGCTGTTGCCGTAGCGGGTGATGTGCAACTGCACGCGCAGCCGGTCGTTGGTCGGGGAGGGGATTTCCAGCGGTTCGAGGTAGTTTCCGGCGTCGAAATACTCCTTGAAGCGCGGGTGGCGCACCAGGTTGGTCACAGGCTGGCCGCCGTCCTGCGGGGTCTTGAAGCCAAGCAGGGTTTCAGCGGCGCGGTTCCACCATTCAAGGTTGCCGTCGCTGTCGAGCATGATCACCGCATCGCGCAGCGCAGCGGTGGACTCCTGCACCCGGTCGATCACTGCTTGCAGGCGCCCGCGCACCCGCAGGTCGCGGCGTTGCAGGTGGTAGATGCTGTCGAACACTTCGCCCCACAGGCCATAACCGTCTGGCGGTGCCTCGTCGGGTTGGTGGTTGCGCAGCCAGTCGTGCAGGCGCAGCAGTTGCTTGAGGGTCCAGCCCAGGTACAGCGCCAGGCCGATAGCCAGGCTCCAGCCGTAGTAACCGCTGATCAGCCCGCCGACCAGGCAGACAGTGATCAGCAACAACAGATGACGAATCAGGGTTGCGTGCCAGTTCTGGTTCAATTTGCGGATCCTTCGGATCCCGCTGCAAGTTGCGCGCTACACGCTGCAAGTCGAAGCGGATCGGTGATGCTTCTAGTCCATGTTCCGGCCTGACGCTGCCGGCTTGCCGCTGCGTTTCTCAGCTCTTGGTAGAGAAGCGATAGCCGGTGCCGCGCACGGTTTGTACCAGATTTTCGTAGGCTTCACCCAGCGCCTTGCGCAGCCGGCGAATGTGCACATCGACCGTACGCTCCTCGACATACACGTTGCCGCCCCACACCTGGTCGAGCAACTGGCCACGGGTGTAGGCGCGCTCCTGGTGGGTCATGAAGAATTGCAGCAGGCGGTATTCGGTGGGGCCCATTTCGGCAGGCTTGCCATCGATGGTCACGCGGTGGCTGATCGGGTCAAGCAGCAGGCCGCCCACTTCGATCGGCGCTTCGCTGTCGCTAGGCCCGGCGCGGCGCAATACGGCTTTCAGGCGCGCGACCAGCTCACGGGGCGAGAATGGCTTGGTGATGTAGTCGTCGGCGCCGACTTCCAGGCCCTGGATCTTGTTGTCCTCTTCGCCCTTGGCGGTGAGCATGATGATCGGAATGCCGCCGGTCAGCTCATCGCGCTTCAGGCGCCGGGCCAGCTCGATACCCGAGGTGCCCGGCAGCATCCAGTCGAGCAGGATCAGGTCGGGCTTGCGGTCAACGATGATGGCGTGGGCCTGCTGCGTGTTTTCGGCCTCCAGGCAGTCATAGCCGGCCATTTCCAACGCAACGGCGATCATCTCGCGGATAGGCGCTTCGTCGTCGACGATCAGAATGTTTCTGCCAACCATGCTCAATTACCTCTCCCGGGAACGATGTCTTGGCCCGCATTAGATAACGGAATTATTGCAGCTGTGTGACAGGGCATGGGCAGTCGTGGCGACATTTCATGACTGGACTAGGCTTCAAGGGGCCGCCCGGGCGGTGCAGCCCCCCCAAAAAGCCCCGAATACCATGGTGAATCCGATGACACGACATACGCTGAGCTGGATGGCCCTTATCGCAACATTCGCAGTGCCAGGGCTGGCGTTGGCGCAACCCGCGATGGAGAAGGGCGGCATGCTGGTCGACCATGCCGGCATGGCCTTGTACACCTTCGACAAGGACACCGGCGGCAAGTCCATGTGCAATGACGCCTGCGCAAGCAACTGGCCGCCGCTCAAAGCCAGCGCCGGCGACAAGGCCGAAGGCAAGTGGACCCAGATCAAACGCGACGACGGCTCGATGCAATGGGCCTACAACGGCAAGCCGCTGTACACCTTCGTCAAGGACAAGAAAGCCGGCGACATGACCGGGGACGGCATGAAGGACGTCTGGCACGTCGCCAAGCCTTGATACCGCAATCGCAGGCTGTCGCCAGCTCCCACAGAGGCCATGTTCAACCGCAATATTGCTGGTTGGACCCAATCCTGTGGGAAATGACAGAGAGTTGTGGCGAGCGGGCTTGTCCCGCGTTGGGCTGCGCAGCAGCCCTGAAAA
>NZ_JABWRG010000140.1:0-10319 GCF_014268825.1 Pseudomonas sp. SWRI51
GCGCAGCGGCCCCAGCATTCTCAGGCCTGACAAAATGCTGGGGCCGCTGCGCCGCCCTTTCGCGACACAAGGCCGCTCCTACAGGGGGCCAGTTCCGCCTCTACAAAGGCGGTGCGATCAGAAATCCTTGCACAGCCGCAAGGCGTCGTAGATCGCCGCATGCACGTTGCGCTGGGCCACGCAGTCGCCGATGCGATACAGCAGGTAGCCCTCGCCCGGCTGGCTGAGGATCGGCTGTGGCTTGATGGCAAACAGCGCCTCCACGTCGATCTGGCCTTTGTTGCGCGAGCCATCCTTGAGCGCGTAATACAGCTGCTCGTCCGGGCGCACACCGTTTTCGATGACCACCTGGTCGACCACTCGCTCCTCTTTGGCGCCGGTGTATTCGTTCTCCAGCACCGCCACCAGCTTGTCGCCCTCGCGGTAGACCTTTTCCAGCATCATGTCGCCGGTCATGATCACTTCTTTGGGGTACATGCTGCGGTAGTAGGTCGGGAAGGTGGTGCCGCCCATGGCGACGCCCGGCTTGATATCGTCGGTGACGATTTCCACCTGGCTGCCCTTGTCGGCAATGAAGTCCGCCGTAGACATGCCGGTGAATTCGCAGATGGTGTCGTACACCAGTACGTTCTTGCCCGGCGCAACCTTGCCGTCGAGTACATCCCAGCTGCTGACCACCAGCCCTTCGGCGGCGCCCCAGTGCTCATTCTGTTCGACGAACGGGTGCCCACCCACGGCCAGCACGATCACATCCGGGCGCAGGTCCTGGATAGTCGCGACATCGGCAGCGGTGCCCAGGCGCAGGTCGACCTTGAGGCGCGCCAGCTCCAGCTGATACCAGCGGGTGATACCGGCGATCTGGTCGCGCTGCGGCGCCTTGGCAGCAATGGTGATCTGCCCGCCAATCTGGTCTTTCTTCTCGAACAGGGTCACATCGTGGCCACGCTCTGCCGCCACGCGGGCGGCTTCCATGCCCGCAGGACCGGCGCCAACCACTACCACCTTGCGTTTCACGCCGGTGGTCTTCTCGATGATGTGCGGCACGCCCATGTATTCACGGGAGGTGGCAGCGTTCTGGATGCACAGCACATCCAGCCCTTGGTACTGGCGGTCGATGCAATAGTTGGCACCGACACACTGCTTGATCTGGTCGATCTGGCCCATCTTGATCTTGGCGATCAGGTGCGGGTCGGCCATGTGCGCACGGGTCATGCCGACCATGTCGACGTAGCCGCCTTCCAGAATGCGCGTGGCCTGGTTGGGGTCCTTGATGTTCTGCGCGTGCAGCACCGGGACCTTGACCACTTCCTTGATGCCCGCCGCCAGGTGCAGGAACGGCTCCGGCGGGTAGCTCATGTTGGGGATGACGTTGGCCAGGGTGTTGTGGGTGTCGCAACCCGAGCCGACCACGCCGATGAAATCCAGCATGCCGGTGCCATCGTAGTAGGCCGCGATCTGCTTCATGTCTTCGTGGCTGAGGCCATCGGGGTGGAACTCGTCACCGCACAGGCGCATGCCCACGCAGAAGTCGTCGCCCACCTCGGCACGCACCGCCTTGAGCACTTCCAGGCCGAACTTCATGCGCCCTTCGAAGCTGCCGCCCCATTCGTCGGTACGTTTGTTGACCCGTGGGCTCCAGAACTGGTCGATCATGTGCTGGTGCACAGCTGACAGCTCCACGCCGTCCAGGCCACCTTCCTTGGCGCGGCGGGCAGCCTGCGCGTAGTTGCCGATGACGCGCCAGATCTCTTCCACCTCGATGGTCTTGCAGGTAGCGCGGTGCACCGGTTCACGGATACCCGACGGCGACATCAGGGTCGGCCAGTTGAAGCCGTCCCAGCGCGAGCGACGGCCCATGTGGGTAATCTGGATCATGATCTTGGCGCCATGCTTGTGCATGGCATCAGCCAGGTTCTGGAAATGCGGAATGATGCGGTCGGTCGACAGGTTGACCGAGGCCCACCATTCCTGCGGGCTATCGATAGCAACCACAGACGAGCCGCCGCAGATGGCCAGGCCTATGCCGCCCTTGGCCTTCTCTTCGTAATACTTCACGTAGCGGTCGGTGGTCATACCGCCGTCAGTGGCGTAGACCTCCGCGTGCGCGGTGCTGAGCACACGGTTGCGGATGGTCAGTTTGCCGATCTGGATCGGCTGGAACATTGCTTCGAATGCCATGACGCTCTCTCCGGCTTACAACGGCTTTGTAACGAACAGGCCATCTTCGTGGCCTTCTTCCGACCCGCCGTAGACCTGTTCGGCCACGGTGCGGATCGAGCTGCCGCGGGCAGCGAGAATCTGGTCCATGGCACCGGCAAACCAGCCAGTGAACATGTAGTCGACCTTGCGCCCGACCTTGCCATACACATACACGAACGCCGAGTGCTTCAGGCGCACGCTGCAGGTGCCCTTGTCCAGGTCGATGGCTTCGATCTCGAACAGCCCCCAACCACGCTGGCTCAGGCGCTTCATGTAGTGCTCGAACACCGCCACGCCTTCCAGGCCATGGCATTCGGCTTCTTTTTCACACCAGTGCCAGGCTGATTTGTAACCGGCCTTGTAGAGAATCTCGGCATAGGCCTCGGCGCCCAGCACTTCTTCGATACCCATGTGGTTATTGACGAAGAAATGGCGCGGCACGTACAGCATGGGCAAGGCGTCGCTGGTCCAGACACCGGTTTCGCTGTCGACTTCGATTGGCAATTGCGGGGCGATCTTGGCCATGGAAACTCAACTCCAGAAAATTTTTGTATTTGGATGCCCCGGCGTTGCTGGCAGGGGCTTGCAGGCTTGGAGTGCGGCTTATTCGCCCCACACATCCTTGAGGACGTTGACCCAGTTCTCACCCATGATCTTGCGCACCACACGTTCGGAATGGCCGCGTTTGAGCAAGGTTTCGGTGAGGTTGGGGAATTCCCCGACGGTACGAATGCCCAGCGGGTTGATGATCTTGCCGAAGTTGGTCAGGCGGCGGGCGTAGCCCTTGTCGTGGGTCAGGTATTCGAAGAACTCCTGGCCATGGCCCTGGGTGAAGTCGGTGCCGATACCGATGGAGTCTTCACCGACGATATTCATGGTGTACTCGATGGCTTCGGCGTAGTCGTCGATGGTCGATTCAATGCCCTTGGCCAGGAACGGCGCGAACATGGTCACGCCGACGAAACCGCCGTGGTCGGCAATGAACTTGAGTTCTTCATCGGACTTGTTGCGCGGGTGCTCCTTGAGCCCCGACGGCAGGCAGTGCGAGTAGCACACCGGTTTTTTCGATTCGAGGATGACTTCTTCGCTGGTTTTCGAACCGACGTGGGACAGGTCGCACATGATGCCGACACGGTTCATTTCGGCGACGATCTCGCGCCCAAAGCCCGACAGGCCGCCATCACGCTCGTAGCAGCCAGTGCCGACCAGGTTCTGGGTGTTGTAGCACATCTGCACGATGCCCACGCCCAGCTGCTTGAACACGTCTACGTAGCCAATCTGGTCTTCGAAGGCATGGGCGTTCTGGAAGCCGAAGAGGATGCCGGTCTTGCCCAGTTCCTTGGCCTTGCGAATGTCAGCGGTGGTGCGCACCGGCATCACCAGGTCGCTGTTTTCGCGGATCAGTTTCTGGCTGGCGGCGATCTGGTCAACCGTGGCCTTGAAGCCCTCCCACACCGACACCGTGCAGTTGGCAGCCGTCAGCCCGCCTTTGCGCATGTCTTCGAACAGCTCGCGGTTCCACTTGGCAATGATCAGGCCGTCGATGACGATGCTGTCGGCGTGAAGTTCGGCTGGGCTCATCAGGCTGTCCCCTTTTATAGAGTTGGGCTGCACCGAATCGTGTGTCGGCGCTTTGGGGCCAGCATATGCCTGTGCTCGCAGACGACCCGATGCAAAAACGACAGGGGGCTTGCCGAAAGCGTCAAAGGGGCGCGCGGGGTGAAATGCAGGCCCTCCACCAGAAGGCCTGCAGGGCGGCTAGCGGGTGATGGGTCGACGGTCCAGATAGGGCTGCATATGGAGTGTGCGCACGTTCTCATTCAAGTCGGCATCACCACCGATGAACATGTCGTCCGGTGGCGGGCTGGGCGGGGTGGTGAGGCTGGGGATATCCAGCTTTCCGTTGAAGGTGTTACTTGCGTACATTACCTCGTCTCTCCAATGGCTGCCTCGGAAAAACAGCATTTGCCATTGATTGAACGCAGGTACGCGTGCAGAAGAAACTCGGCGGCTCCACCCTGCACCACAGGCTGCATCGACCGAAACAGACTGCTCCGCAGGCACGTAAACCGTGCATGACTCGCCCTTCATGTCCGTATGCTCAAACAGTATTACGGTAAGACCTTGAAAACCGCCTTGCACTGGTGTGTTTTTTGAACCATCGGTAGTGCTACTGGAGCAACCCGCAAGCATCGCAAAGCCTGTCACCAGCAGCCCACGCCCTAACCTGCCGTATCGTTTGACCGACATTGGAGTCTCCTTAAAAGAGTGAATGCCGCTCTTACCCTAAAGGCAGACGCGAAGCCCCGAAACTGGCAAATTTGCCAGTTGCAGCCGCCCCATCGAACCGCGCAATTTTGCGGTTTATTCACTGTTCGTCCCCGCCTCTGTGAGCGAGAATCGCCGTCGGCCACTTGTGTGCCCGTTTCAGGAGATGACCGATGAAATCAATGGCATGGCTGGTTCTGCTGGCCGTCGCATGCGGCGCCCACGCCGCCGAAGAAGACAGCACGCCCTGCGACAACGTCGAAACCGACCAGCAAGGTTATGCGTGCGCCGCTTACAACAAGAAAACTGCCGAGCGTGAGTTGCAGGCAGCCTATGACGATCTGGTACAGCGCATCCGCGACCAATATGCCGACGATAACGCCAAGGCTACGGCCCTGGTGGGGCGCATGGACGCCGCCAGGAAGCTGTGGGCACAGCTGCGCGATGCCGACTGCAAGGTCGAGACCTACGCCGAGAAAGACGCCAGCCAGGCGTACCAGACCGCCTGGAACACCTGCATGGCGCAACGCAGCGACGAGCGCTCGGATTACCTGCGCAACCTGTGGTCGCAAAATAGCGATGAACTGCCAGCAGAAGACTGATCAGGCAGCGCCGCAGGCTCAAGGCTAACGGCTCTGCCGCCGTTCTTCGCGGGGGCAATTGCCAAAGCGCAGTTTGTAGCGCCGGGTGAAATATGACGGCAGTTCAAAGCCGCACGCCAAGCTGACCTCGGTGACACTCATGTCGGTCTGGGCCAATAACTGGCGCGCCTTGTCCAGCCGCAACGCTACATAGAAGTTGCTCGGTGTTTCGTTCAGGTAGGCGCGGAACAAGCGCTCAAGCTGGCGCCGCGTGACTTTGATGGCAGCGGCCAGCTCCAGCGTGCTCAGTGGCGGCTCGAGGTGTTTCTCCATTTCACCAATGGCATGGATCAGCTTCTTGTTGCTGATGCCATACCGTGCGCCGATCTGCAGGCGTTGGTGGTCCTGGCGCTGGCGAATGCGGCCGAGCACGAACTGTTCGGACACCTTCACCGCAAGCTCACTGCCGTGGGCCTGGCCGATCAGGTGCAGCATCAAGTCGATCGACGCGGTGCCACCGGCGCAGGTAATGCGCCTGCGGTCGATCTCGAACAGCTCTTGTGTCGCCACAAGCCTTGGGTAGCGCTCTTTGAAGGCTTCAAGCGCCTCCCAGTGCAGCGTCGCCCGATAGCCATCGAGCAGGCCGGCCTCGGCCAGCACCATCGCGCCGGTATCGATGCCGCCCAGCATCACGCCCGAATGGTCCAGCCGGCGCAATGCCGCGAACAGCTTCGCCGTGGCCTGTGCCAAGGGCTCGAACCCCGCCACCACCAGCACGATGCTCGCCGGCTCCGCCTGCGCCAAAGCGGCATCGGCGTTGACCGACATGCCATTGCTGGCCTGCACCGCTGCGCCGTCCAGGCTCAGCACCTGCCAGCGGTACAGCGGCCCGCCAAACCGATTGGCTACCCTCAGCGGCTCCAGCGCCGAAATGAACCCCATGGCGGAAAAGCCCGGCATCAGGAAAAACGCAATCGTCTGCGGCATCGATGACTCCAGCAATCTGGTCGCCTGGGTGCTAGTTCCGGTCGCCAGCGTGCGCTTGGCCCGATGGGGGCCAGCGTAGCGTATTCCTACGGCCCGCAGAGGCCGCCTTTCATAACAATCCGTACTGCCGATGGAGAGCCACCATGCATCGCTTGATCCGCCGCAGCCTCTTGCCCCTCGCGCTGAGCAGCTTCGTTGCCGCTCCGCTGTTTGCCGCAGAACCCGCCACTTGCAAGGACGTGCGCCTGGGCGTGGTCAACTGGACCGATGTCATGGCCACCAGCGCCATGGCCCAAGTGCTGCTGGACGGCCTGGGCTACCAGACCAAGCAGACCACTGCGTCACAGCAGATCATCTTCGCCGGCATTCGCGACAAGCGCCTGGACATGTTCCTCGGCTACTGGAACCCGATCATGACCCAGACCATCACCCCGTTCGTCAGCGCAGGCCAGGTCAAGGTGCTCGACAAGCCCAGCCTGGAGGATGCCCGCGCCACGCTTGCGGTGCCCAAGTACCTGGCCGACAAGGGCCTGAAAACCTTTGCCGACATTCACAAGTTCGAAAAAGAACTCGGCGGCAAGATCTACGGCATCGAGCCTGGCTCGGGGGCCAACACGCAGATCAAGGCCATGATTGCCAAGAACCAGTTCGGGCTGGGCAAGTTCCAGCTGGTCGAGTCCAGCGAGGCCGGCATGCTCGCCGCCGTGGACCGCGCCGTGCGCCGCAAGCAGGCGGTGGTGTTCTTCGGCTGGGCGCCGCACCCGATGAACGTGAACATCGACATGGCTTACCTGGGCGACAGCCAGGATGCCCTTGGGCCTGACGAGGGCCGCGCCACGGTGTGGACCGTCACCGCGCCCGACTACGCCCAGCGCTGCCCAAACGCCCAGCGCCTGCTGAGCAACCTGACATTCAGCGCCGAAGACGAGAGCCGCATGATGCAACCGCTGCTCGACCACAAGGATGCCCTGGAATCGGCGCGCCAGTGGCTCAAGGACCACCCCCAGGACAAGGCCCGCTGGCTCGAAGGGGTGACCACCTTCGACGGCAAGCCCGCCGCCGCAAACCTCAAGCTCACCGCCAACTGACAAAACCTTTCGCGGGGCAAGCCCGCTCCCACAGAGATCGCGCACCGTCGCAATGTTGAGGCCATCCCCAGGTGCCATGGGAGATTCTATGGTTTTGTACAACTCTGTTTTCGCCAGGCATATCTCCTTGTGGCGAGCGGGCTTGCCCCGCGAAAAGGCCACCACCGACACCCAAGGAACACGCCATGAACCAAGACGTCATCATCACCTGCGCCCTCACCGGCGCCGGCGACACGGTCGCCAAGAGCCACCTGGTCCCGGTCACCCCGCAACAGATCGCCGCCGCCGCCGTCGAGGCCGCCAAGGCCGGCGCCACCGTGGTTCATTGCCACGTCCGCGACCCGCAAACCGGCCGCTTCAGCCGTGACGTGGCGTTATACCGCGAGGTCATGGAGCGCATCCGAGAGGCCGATGTGGACATCATCGTCAACCTCACCGCCGGCATGGGCGGCGACCTGGAAATCGGCCCCGGCGAGAACCCCATGGCGTTTGGCCCAGGCACCGACCTGATTGGCCCACTGGAGCGCCTGGCCCACGTCGAGGCGCTGCTGCCGGATATCTGCACCCTGGACTGCGGCACGCTCAATTTCGGCGACGGCAACGCGATCTACGTGTCCACGCCGGCGCAACTGCGCGCCGGGGCCAAGCGCATCACCGAACTGGGGGTAAAAGCCGAGCTTGAAATCTTCGACACCGGGCACCTGTGGTTTGCCCGCCAGATGATCAAGGAAGGGCTGCTGCACGACCCGCTGTTCCAGCTGTGCCTGGGCATCCCCTGGGGCGCGCCGGCGGACACCACCACCATGAAAGCCATGGTCGACAACCTGCCCGCCAACGCCACCTGGGCCGGTTTCGGCATCGGCCGCATGCAGATGCCCATGGCCGCCCAGGCGGTGCTGCTGGGCGGCAACGTGCGGGTGGGCCTTGAAGACAACCTGTACCTGGACCGCGGCGTACTCGCCAGCAATGGCCAGTTGGTGGAGCGCGCAGTGGAAATCATCAGCCGCCTCGGCGCCCGCGTGCTGACCCCGGCCGAAGGCCGCGAAAAAATGAACCTCAAGCGCCGCTGAGCCTTTTGCCCATCACCTTCAGCCCCAAGCGAGAACCCGACATGCCTTTGATCAGCACCATTCGAACCTTCGCCGCCCTCGGTAGCGGCGTTATTGGCAGCGGCTGGGTGGCCCGCGCCCTGGCCCACGGCCTTGACGTGATCGCCTGGGACCCGGCGCCCGGCGCCGAAACCGCGCTGCGCCAGCGCGTCGCCAATGCGTGGCCGGCCCTTGAAAAGCAAGGCCTGGCGCCAGGTGCCAGCCAGGGCCGGCTGCGCTTCGTCGATACCATTGAGGCCTGCGTAGGCGATGCCGACTTCATCCAGGAAAGCGCGCCCGAGCGCCTTGACCTCAAGCTCGACCTGCACGCCAGGATCAGCGCCGCCGCCAAGCCCGAGGCGATCATCGCCTCCAGCACGTCAGGCCTGCTGCCCAGCGAGTTCTATGCTTCGGCCAGCCACCCTCAACGCTGCGTGGTTGGCCACCCGTTCAACCCGGTGTACCTGCTGCCGCTGGTGGAAGTCGTCGGCGGCCAGCACACCAGCGCCGAGGCCATCGAAACAGCCAAAACCATCTACACCGCGCTCGGTATGCGACCGCTGCATGTGCGCAAGGAAGTCCCGGGGTTCATCGCCGACCGCCTGCTCGAAGCGCTGTGGCGCGAGGCCTTGCACCTGGTCAACGATGGCGTGGCCAGCACCGGCGAAATCGACGATGCAATCCGCTTCGGCGCCGGGCTGCGCTGGTCGTTCATGGGCACCTTCCTCACCTACACCCTGGCCGGAGGCGATGCCGGCATGCGCCACTTCATGGCCCAGTTCGGCCCGGCCCTGCAGCTCCCCTGGACCTACCTGCCAGCCCCTGCCCTTACCGAGCAACTGATCGACGCCGTGGTCGATGGCACCTCGCAGCAACTGGGCGAGCGCAGCATCGCCGCACTTGAGCGCTACCGCGACGACACCCTGCTGGCGGTATTGCAGGCAGTGAGCGAGAGCAAGGCCCGGCACGGCATGAGCTTCGCCGAATAAAGGAGGCGGCGATGCCAGCACTGATCACCTACCGCACGCAGGTCCAACAGGATTGGGTCGACTACAACGGCCACCTGCGCGACGCCTATTACCTGCTGATTTTCAGCTATGCCACCGATGCGCTGATGGAGCGCATCGGCCTGGATGCCGACGCCCGCGGGCAAAGCGGGCATTCGCTGTTTACCTTGGAGGCGCATATCAATTACCTGCACGAGGTGAAGCTCGATACCGACGTGTGGGTGCAGACGCAGATCATCGGCTTCGACAAGAAGCGCCTGCACCTCTACCACAGCCTGCACCGCGAGGGGTTTGACCAGGCGCTGGCCGCCAGCGAGCAGATGTTGCTGCATGTGGACCTGGCGGGGCCAAAATCTGCGCCGTTCGGCAGCCGAAGCGTCGAGTTGCTAGAGGATCTGCAACGTGGGCAGCAGGATCTGCCGGCGGGTGAATACGTCGGCAGAACCCTCCGGTTAGCGGCTGCCTGAGCGCAAAAGCGGACAAAAAATAACCCCGGATGCCGTGAGCATCCGGGGCCAAGAGCGAGCAACATCCACTGTGCGAGAAGGGAGGGTGACCAAACCCTCGGTGCCGTGAATGACTCCAGTGTGCTGGCTCGTGGTCGAGCTGATTTAGCCGTAAACGACCTGTTCTTAGCCAAAGCAGCCATCCCCACAATCAGCCCTTGCCGGCGTGTCGCTGGCGACACAGAATCGGTCGCAAACAACAGCAGCACTCTCTTAGCGACAGAAGGGACAACAGCCATGATGCATGCGGATCTGATTGACCAGGACGACCTGCTGGGCCACCTGCGCGCCCGGGGTTTCGACATACCCGCCGGGGCCAGCGCCGAGCAAGCCTGTGAAGTGGTCGTACGCGGGCTCACCGAACCCAACGCCCGTGCGCTCAAGGGCATGGTCGAGCAGATGTACACCGGCAGCGCGACCATTTTGCCGGCGGTGCGCCAGGCCATCGAACAGCAACTCCTGCCAGCGTTGGCAGCGTTCAAGAACCGCGCCTGAAAAACTCCGACTGTAGGAGCGGCCTTGTGTCGCGAAAGGGCTGCGTAGCAGCCCCAGGGTTGCTGCCCCATGTTGGATCGCCGGGGCTGCTACGCAGCCC
>NZ_JABWRG010000141.1:0-10287 GCF_014268825.1 Pseudomonas sp. SWRI51
CCTGAAAACCCAAGGGTAATCCTCAGGGCTGCTGCGCAGCCCAACGCGGGACAAGCCCGCTCGCCACAAGGAGATATGTCTGGCCAGTGCAGGCTTGCCGCGAACTGCCTGAAGCGGTTACTGCCCGCTGTAGATCTGGTCGAACACGCCACCATCGTTGAAGTGGGTCTTCTGCACGGTACGCCAGTCACCGAAGGTTTTTTCTACCGACAGGAAGTCCACCTTGGGGAAACGGTCGGTGTACTTGGCAAGCACTGTGGCGTCACGGGGGCGCAGGTAGTTCTGCGCAGCGATCTCCTGAGCCGCCGGCGACCACAGGTACTTCAGGTATTCCTCGGCCACCGCCTGGGTACCTTTTTTCGCCACTACCTTGTCGACGACGCTCACAGGCGGTTCAGCTTCGGCCGACACGCTCGGGTACACCACTTCGAACTGATCACGGCCAAACTCGCGGGCGATCATTTCTGCCTCGTTCTCGAAGGTCACCAGCACATCGCCAATCTGGTTGGTCATGAAGGTGGTGGTGGCGGCGCGGCCGCCGGTGTCGAGCACCGGCGCCTGCTTGAACAGCTTGCCGACGAAATCGCGCGCCTTGCTCTCGTCACCGCCCTGCTTGAGCACATAGCCCCACGCCGAGAGGTAGGTGTAGCGGCCATTACCCGAAGTCTTGGGGTTGGGTACGATCACCTGCACGCCGTCCTTGAGCAGGTCTGGCCAGTCCTTCAGCGCCTTGGGGTTGCCCTTGCGCACAATGAACACCGTGGCCGAGGTGAACGGCGCGCTGTTGTTCGACAGGCGGGTTACCCAATTGTCTGGCACCAGCTTGCCGTTGTCGGCCAGGGCATTGATGTCGGTGGCCATGTTCATGGTGATGACATCCGCCGGCAGCCCGTCGATGACCGCCCGGGCCTGCTTGCTCGAACCGCCGAACGACATCTGCACGTTGACCTTTTCCTTGTGCTCGGCCTCCCAGTGCTTCTGGAAGGCCGGGTTGTAGTCCTTGTAGAAGTCGCGCATCACGTCGTAGGAAACGTTAAGCAGGGTCGGGGCGGCCTGGGCCAGGTTGCCCAAGGCCAGGCCTGCGGCGAGCAGCGAGGCGCTAAAGAGTTTTTTCACGTGGCGTCCTTGTTATTGAAAGGAGGTGGCAGAGTGCCTGCGACTATAGCGGGTGACTTGGGGGCAATTAAAGAACGAATGGGTCTTTGCTTATGCGTTGCTGGGAGGGGACTGACAATTCTGCCAGTTGCGGGGTTGGCGGGTGGGCGTTGCAATGGCTGCAGGGTTCCGGGACGGGTATATGTCATGAAAGAACGGCACGCACGGCGTTTGGCTTGGTTGCTGCTATGTGACAGGAGTCTGTCAGCGCTTGGTTCACGGACCGATGAGACAGAGCAGTTGCAAGCGTACAGCGTTTACGGTTACGGGGCGTTGGCGGAAGGCGTGCGGATCGGGTTCAACGGGCAGTGGCTCTACGCCGAGCTTGGCGGTTATCTGTTAGGGAGCGGGCACAGGCTGTACAGTCCGATCCTGATGAGATTCACAACGGCGGATGATCTCAGCCCGTTCGCGCAGGGCGGACTCAATGCCTACGCGTACTGCGCCGGAGATCCGGTAAACAGAGTTGATCCCTCTGGCCGACATTTCTCGTTAACCGGCGCTCTCAAACGGATAGGGGTAATGAAGCGTACGGGACTTACGCAGTTGTCACAGGAAAGCCTGCTGATTACTGGCCGGCGAAACGGCCAGGCGGAGATAAAGTCTTACAGGGCCAGTGATAGGTTTGATGAGGGCTTCGCCGTACAGAAAGGCTCAGATATTGAGGGGTGGCGAGCCGATAATGTTCGCCTCAATAAAGAACTCCAGTCAGCGCAGGTAGAGTCTGTGTTCTATGAGTACCTGTTCAAAGAAACTGTCGCAGAGCTGGCGAGTGAAATGAAGCTTCACCGCGGAAAAGATGCCAAACCCGACTTTAAGGCCGCTCAGGAGCGTATCTTCAATCGGAGCATGTCAGCAATTCGCGATGGTCTACCACCGCGTCAGTCAGTCGATTTTGGTGAATAGCGCATTCCCGCACCGCGAACAAAACGCCGCCCCATGCTCATGGCTCTTCTTGGCGCACACCGGGCAATCATGCTGCAACTGCTCGCCGCGCATGGCATTGGCAAGTTCGGCGGTGAAAATGCCGGTAGGCACGGCAATGATCGAATAACCGGTAATCATCACCAGTGAGGACAGCACCTGCCCCAGCGGCGTCTTCGGCACGATGTCGCCAAAGCCCACTGTGGTGAGGGTAACGATGGCCCAGTAGATGCCCTTGGGAATGCTGGTAAATCCATGCTCCGGCCCTTCGACGACATACATCAAGGTGCCGAACACCGTCACCAGGGTCGAGACGCTGACCAGAAACACGATGATCTTCTGCTTGCTGCCCTGCAATGCCGCCAGCAGGTAGTGGGCCTGTTTGAGGTAAGGGCTGAGTTTGAGCACACGGAAAATCCGCAGCATGCGGATCACGCGGATGATCAGCAGGTATTGGGCGTCGCTGTAATACAGCGCGATGATGCCCGGCACAATGGCCAGTAAATCCACCAGCCCGTAGAAACTGAACGCATAGCGCAGCGGCTTGGGCGAGCAGTACAGGCGGGTCAGGTATTCAGCCAGAAAGATCGCCGTGAAACCCCACTCGATCATCGCCAGCAGCCTTGCGTAGCTCTGGTGCACGTCATCGATGCTATCGAGGATCACCGTGACCAGGCTGGCCAGGATGATCAGCAGCAGGGCTTTGTCGAAACGCCGGCCGGCGATGGTGTCGGTTTGGAATACGATGACATAGAGCCGTTGGCGCAGGCTCTCGGGGGTGTTCATAGGCTTTGTCCGTTTTGCGATGGGCAGAGCCTAGGGCTTGGGTTTCAGCTGTGCAAGCCGGTTGCATTACGCTTTTGCTGGGCTTGGGTCAGGTGGTCGCGAACATGCATCAACCAGCACGCCACCACAAAGGGTGCCGTCAAGCCTGCCACCGGCATCAGGTTGAACAAGGGTTGCAGCAGCAATGCCAGGCCAACAGCCAACAACGTCACCCAAGGCCGTTCCCCTTGCCGGCTGAACGCCAAAGCCGCCAGCGCTGCATTGAACCCGTACAGGCCCATCCATACCGCTTGGCCTTCACCGGCCAGCAGCGCCGCGCCGCCCCCGAGCATCGAGCCGATCACCGCCCAAGTGGCGGCATAGGGGTTGGCGAAGTACATGCCGACAATGATCAACAAGCCCGCCATGGGCTTATCGAGCAAGAAGATCTGCCCCACGCCACGCAGCACGGCATCCAGGGGAGCAGCCTCGACATGCACCACAGCCGAAGGCTCAGCCAGCAGCAGTGTGGCCCAGCCTAGCAGCACGAACGGGGCGGTATAGGCCACCAGCAGTTTGCCGCCGCGCTTGCGCCACTGGTGGGTGAGCATGCTCGAAAGCCCCCCGGCTGCGATGATCAGGGGCGGCAGGATGGCTGACCAGGGCAGCACCGCGCTGATCAGGATGCCGACCAGCACGCCGTTGTAGCAGTACAGGCCGGCCTGGCGGTCGGCGCGGTCATAGCCGCGCCGCTGGGCGGTGAGCAGCCCGGCCAGCGCACCCAGCAGGGCGCCGCCGACCAGCGCCGGGGCTGTCAGCAAGATGGCCAGCAGGCAGCACAGGCCGCACAAGGGGTTGCGCAGCAGCAGCACTTGGCTGAAGCCGTTGAGCAAAGCCGTGGCCCAGTCGGGGCACGGGTTGACGAAGTTTTTGGTGTACATGGGCAGTCTGTAAGGTGAGTGGTAAGCGCTGGGCCTCTTCGGGCCTCGGTTTTGCGCAGGGTTTGTAGTGCGATGTACGGGGAGGGCTCCGCCCTCCAATCGCAGGCTGTCGCCACACACAGAAATGTGTAGGAGCGGCCTTGCGTCGCGAAAGGGCTGCGTAGCGGCCCCAGAATCTATGCATCATGGACAATTGCTGGGGCTGCTACGCAGCCCTTTCGCGACACGAGGCCGCTCCTACAGAGACCGCGCACGCTGTAGCTGCCGTTCAAACCAGCGTTTCGATACGCAAGGTATTGGTCGAGCCCGGTTTGCCGAACGGCACCCCGGCGGTTATCAGCAGGGTATCGCCGCGGCTGGCCATGCCTTGAGCCTGGGCGATCTCAAGCGCCGTCGAGCAGATTTCATCGACCTGGCGCAGGCGGTCGTTGACCACCGAATGCACGCCCCAGGCCACGCTCAAGCGCCGTGCGGTGTGCAGGTTCGGGGTCAGGTTCAGGATTGGCGCGCGCGGCCGCTCGCGGGCAGCGCGCAGGGTCGAGGCCCCCGATTCGCTGTAGTTGACCAGCACCGCCACCGGCAAGATGCCACTGATGCGGCGGATCGCACAGCTGATGGCGTCCGACACCGTGGCTTCGGCCTTGGGCCGGCTGACATCGAGCTGCGCCTGGTAGTCCGGGCCGTTTTCCACCTGGCGGATGATCTTGCTCATCATCTGCACCGCTTCCAGCGGGTAGTCGCCTGAGGCGGTTTCAGCCGACAGCATGACGGCGTCGGCGCCTTCGGCCACGGCGTTGGCCACATCCGTGACTTCGGCGCGGGTCGGTGCCGGCGAGAAACGCATCGACTCCAGCATCTGCGTGGCCACCACGACGGGTTTGCCGAGCTGACGGCAGGTGCCGATGATGCGTTTCTGGATCTGCGGCACGCTTTCTGCCGGCACTTCCACACCCAAGTCGCCACGGGCGACCATAATCGCATCGCAAAGCTCGGCAATCGCCTGCAGCTGCTCCACTGCCGAAGGCTTTTCGATCTTGGCCATCAGGTAGGCGCGGTCACCGATCAGGGCGCGGGCTTCGACAATGTCCTCGGGGCGCTGCACGAAGGACAGCGCGACCCAGTCCACGCCCAGCGCCAGGCCGAAGCTCAGGTCGCGGCGGTCCTTCTCGGTCAGCGGCGACAGTTCGAGCACGGCCTGGGGCACATTGACGCCTTTACGGTCGGACAACTCGCCGCCGGCCAGCACTTCGGTGTCGATGGCCTCGGCATGCTTGGCGGTGACGCGCAGGCGCAGCTTGCCATCGTCCAGCAGCAGGTCCATGCCAGGCTCCAGGGCGGCGATGATTTCCGGGTGCGGCAGGTTGACCCGCTGGCTATCGCCAGGGGTGCTGTCCAGGTCCAGGCGCAGGGCCTGGCCGCGTTGCAACTGCACCTTGCCTTCGGCAAAGCGGCCAACGCGCAGCTTGGGGCCTTGCAGGTCCATGAGGATGCCCAGTGGCCGGTTCAGCTGTTGCTCGACATCGCGAATCCACTGGTAGCGCAAGGCGTGGTCGGCGTGTTCGCCATGGCTGAAGTTCAGGCGAAAGATGTTCACTCCGGCTTCGACCAGTTGGCGGATGTCGTCGATGCCTTCGATCGCAGGGCCGAGGGTGGCGAGGATCTTCACTTTTTTGTCAGGCGTCATGATTGGGCAGTCTCAAGAATCGAAAACGCCCCCGGAACGGCCTCCGTGCAGGCCGAACCAGGGGCGGGTGTTGCTCGGGGTTGCCTCTGGCGCCTTTTACAGGGTCAGAGGTTCATGTGTTTGAAGCGCCAGGGGTGCTGCGCACCCCTTTCGCGACACAAGGCCGCTCCTACGGCAGACCGCGATCCTCTGTAGGAGCGGCCTTGTGTCGCGATGGGCTGCGTAGCAGCCCAGGGGCTCAGGTCATTGGTCGTCGCGGATCGAGAAGTTGGCCATGTGTTCCAGGCCTTTGATCAGCGCCGAGTGGTCCCAGTTACCGCCGCCCAGGGCCACGCAGGTGCTGAACACTTGCTGGGCGTTGGAGGTGTTGGGCAGGTTGATGCCCAGCTCCTTGGCGCCTTGCAGGGCGAGGTTCAGGTCTTTTTGATGCAGGTTGATGCGGAAACCCGGGTCAAAGGTGCCTTTGATCATGCGTTCGGCATGCACTTCGAGGATTTTCGACGAAGCAAAGCCGCCCATCAGCGCTTCACGTACCTTGGCCGGGTCTGCGCCATTCTTGGCGGCGAACAGCAGCGCCTCGGCAACGGCCTGGATATTCAGCGCCACGATGATCTGGTTGGCCACCTTGGCGGTCTGGCCGTCGCCATTGCCACCGACGCGGGTGATGTTCTTGCCCATGGCTTGGAACAGCGGCAGGGCGCGCTCGAAGGCTTTCGGGCAACCGCCGATCATGATGCTCAGGGTGCCGGCTTTGGCGCCCACTTCACCGCCGGACACCGGGGCGTCCAGGTAAGCGGCGCCGGTGGCGTTGATTTTCTCGGCAAACGCCTTGGTGGCGGTGGGCGAGATCGAGCTCATGTCGATCACCACCTTGTTCGGGCCGACGCCTTCGGCCACGCCGTTTTCACCGAACAGCACGGCGTCGACCTGCGGGGTGTCGGGGACCATGACAATGATGAATTCAGCTTCCTGGGCTACCTCTTTCGGGTTGGCCAGGGCCACGGCGCCGGCGGCGATCAGGTCGGCCGGGGCTGCGTCGTGGTGGGTCGAAACGAACAGGGTGTGACCTGCCTTTTGCAGGTTCTGCGCCATGGGCTTGCCCATGATGCCGGTGCCGATGAAACCGATTTTAGCCATGAGAGATTACCTCGTTGTAATTGTTGGATCTCTGTAGGAGCGGCCTTGCGCCGCGAAGGGCTGCGTAGCGGCCCCAGTATTTGTGCCAAGGCAAAGATCGCCGGGGCTGCTACGCACCCCTTCGCGGCGCAAGGCCGCTACTGCAAGGTGCGTGTGCGGCCTTATATAGCGTTGTGCGTCTTCAGCCAGCCCAGGCCTGCTTCGGTGGTGGTCAGCGGCTTGTACTCGGCGCCCACCCAACCCTGGTAGCCAATGCGGTCCAAGTGCTCGAACAGGAAGCGGTAGTTGATCTCGCCGGTGCCCGGCTCGTTGCGCCCAGGGTTGTCGGCCAGCTGGATATGGTTGATCAATGCAAGGTTGGTTTGCATTGTGCGCGCCAGGTCACCTTCCATGATCTGCATGTGGTAGATGTCGTACTGCAGGAACAGGTTGTCACTGCCCACTTCGGCCTGGATGTCCAAGGCCTGTTGCGTGGTGTTCAGGTAGAAGCCTGGGATGTCGCGGGTGTTGATCATTTCCATGACCAGGCGAATCCCGGCTGCCTTGAGTTTGTCGGCGGCAAACCTGAGGTTGTCGACGAAGGTCTTGCGCACATCGGCGCACTGCAGGCCTTGCGGGCGGATGCCGGCCAGGGCGTTGACCTGGGTATTGCCCAGCACCTTGGCGTACTCGATGGCCGTGTCGACCCCGGCGCGAAACTCCTCGATGCGGTCCGGGTGGCAGGCGATGCCGCGCTCACCCTTGCCCCAATCACCGGCAGGCAAGTTGAACAGCACCTGGGTCAGGCCATTGGCTTGCAGGTGCTGCTTGATCACGGCTGCATCGAAGTCATACGGGAACAGGTATTCGACACCGGTGAAGCCGGCATCGGCAGCGGCCTTGAAGCGGGCCAGGAAGTCCTGTTCGGTGAACAGCATGGACAGGTTGGCAGCGAAGCGAGGCATGGTTGTCTCCTTGCAGATTAAAGCCCCCGACACACGCGGCGCGGGGGCGTCAGGCGATCAGTCGAGCAGCGAGATGGCGGTTGGGGCGTCGTTGCCGACCAGGGCGAGGTCTTCGAATTCGTTGACCGCGTTGATCTCGGTGCCCATGGAAATATTGGTGACACGTTCGAGAATCACCTCGACCACCACCGGCACACGGAACTCTTCGGCCATCTTCTGCGCCTTGAGCAGGGCAGGGGCGATTTCGGCCGGTTCGAACACGCGGATAGCCTTGCACCCAAGGCCTTCGACCACCGCGACGTGGTCCACGCCATAGCTGGCAGCGTCGGTGGCGTTGATGTTCTCGAACGCCAGTTGTACACAGTAATCCATGTCGAAGCCACGCTGCGCCTGGCGGATCAGGCCAAGGTAGGCGTTGTTCACCAGCACATGGACATAGGGCAGGTTGAACTGCGCGCCCACGGCCAGCTCTTCGATCATGAACTGGAAGTCGTAGTCACCGGACAGCGCCACTACCTTGCGTTTCGGGTCGGCCTTGACCACGCCCAGGGCCGCCGGGATGGTCCAGCCGAGCGGGCCTGCCTGGCCGCAGTTGATCCAGTGGCGCGGCTTGTAGACGTGCAGGAACTGCGCCCCGGCGATTTGCGAAAGGCCGATGGTGCTGACGTAGCAGGTGTCCTTGCCGAAGACCTGGTTCATTTCCTGGTACACGCGTTGCGGCTTGACCGGCACGTTGTCGAAGTGGGTCTTGCGCTGCAGGCTGGCCTTGCGCTGCTGGCAGTCTTCAAGCCAGGCCTTGCGGCACTTGAGCTTGCCGGCGGCCTGCCACTCGCGGGCAACTTCCAGGAACACGTCCAGGGCGTGGCCAGCATCGGACACGATGCCCAGGTCCGGGGTGAATACCCGGCCGATCTGGGTTGGCTCGATGTCGACGTGCACGAACTTGCGGCCTTCGGTGTACACATCCACGGAGCCGGTGTGGCGGTTGGCCCAGCGGTTGCCGATGCCGAACACCAGGTCGGACTTGAGCAGCGTCGCGTTGCCGTAGCGGTGCGAGGTCTGCAGGCCGACCATGCCGACCATCAATGGGTGGTCGTCAGGCAGGGTGCCCCAGCCCATCAGGGTCGGGATCACCGGCACGCCAGTCAGTTCGGCGAATTCGACCAGTTTGTCGCTGGCATCGGCATTGATGATGCCGCCGCCGGCTACCAGCAGCGGGCGCTCGGCGTCATTGAGCATGGCCAGGGCTTTTTCGGCCTGGGTACGGGTGGCCGACGGCTTGTTGACCTGCAGCGGCTCGTAGGCGTCGATGTCGAATTCGATCTCGGCCATCTGCACATCGAACGGCAGGTCGATCAGTACCGGGCCTGGGCGGCCGCTGCGCATTTCGAAGAAGGCCTTCTGGAAGGCATACGGCACCTGGCCTGGCTCAAGCACCGTGGTTGCCCACTTGGTCACCGGCTTGACGATGCTGGTGATGTCCACCGCCTGGAAGTCTTCTTTATGCAGGCGCGCACGGGGGGCTTGGCCGGTGATGCACAGAATCGGGATGGAGTCGGCCGATGCGCTGTAGAGCCCGGTGACCATGTCGGTGCCGGCAGGGCCGGAGGTGCCGATGCACACCCCGATATTGCCTGGGTTGGCGCGGGTGTAGCCCTCTGCCATGTGCGAGGCACCTTCGACATGGCGAGCGAGGACGTGATCGATGCCACCGACTTTTTTCAGCGCCGAGTACAGCGGGTTGATGGCGGCCCCCGGAATGCCGAATGCGGTCTGTACACCTTCACGGCGCATGACCAGAACGGCTGCATCGATTGCTCTCATTTTGCTCATGACTTGTGCCTCATAGATTTTGTAATTGTATACAACTTGTGTTGCGATGGAGTGTATTCATGCTTTGCCCCTGAGGTCAATTCCTTTTCGTCGGCAGGGCCGGAGGGGATTTTTGGGCAGTTAAAAGCGGCATTTCGTCGCATCAGCAGTAAATGAATCAGAAAATTGTATACAAAGCGATTGGTTGTTGTGTTCTATCTGCTCTATCGGTTTTCAACTGCCCTCGGGCTTCTCACAACAAAAAGAGGACCTTTAGATGAACGCTTTGAACCTGAAAGTGGCTGTGGCCGTGGTCAACGCCGCGCTTGCCGCAGGCCGTACCATCAATGCGGCGCCCTTGACCGTGGCGGTGCTAGATGCGGGCGGGCACCTGCTGGCGTTGCAGCGCGAGGATGGCGCCAGCCTGTTGCGGCCGCAGGTGGCCATTGGCAAGGCGTGGGGAGCGGTGGCGCTGGGCAAGGGCTCGCGCTTGCTGGCGCTGGATTCGCAGCAGCGCCCGGCTTTTTTTGCTGCGCTCAATGGTTTGGGCGAGCGGCCGGTGGTGCCGGCGCCTGGCGGGGTGCTGATTCGTGATCAGGACGGCAAGGTGCTGGGAGCGGTCGGGATCAGCGGGGATACGTCGGATATCGACGAGCAGTGTGCGATCAGTGCCATCGAGGAGGTGGGGTTGACGGCGGATGCGGGGGTGGTGGCGTAACCAACGTGTGACCGCCATCGCGGGGCAAGCCCGCTCCCACGCTTCAAACCTGTGCTGGCCTCATCGCAGGCTGGCGCCAGCTCCGACAGGAATTGCGCCAGACACTAACATCGCAGCTGAAGCGGTCCCTGTGGGAGATTCTATGGTTTTGTACAAGCCTGTTCCCGCCAGACATATCCTGGTGGCGAGCGGGCTTGCCCCGCGTTG
>NZ_JABWRG010000142.1:0-10261 GCF_014268825.1 Pseudomonas sp. SWRI51
CCCATCGCGACACAAGGCCGCTCCTACACTGACCGCGTCAAACGGCACCGATATAGCGACAAGCCACATTCCGTGGGAGATCACCCAGCCCTTCCGGGCTGCGCTGTCGCGCAGAGAACTGGGCACCGAGCAAGCCCGCTCCCACGTTATCCATGTAAATCAGATAGTTAGCGTTTGTTCTATGAGAGCTGGCGCCAGCCTGCGATGAGGCCGGAGCAGGTTTGCACAAACCCCAAAGCGCGCCCCGCTCTCACAATCCCGATCACTCCCCCCAGGGCGCAACGAAATCCTCGGTCTTAAGCACCGGCGGGGTACGCGGCTCGGCGAGCGGTGTGCCGACGTACAGATAACCGATCAATTCTTCGTTGTCAGCCAACCCCAACCCTTGATGCACATGCGCATCAAAGGCCATGTCACCCGTGCGCCACACCGCGCCAATACCTTGGGCATGGGCAGCAATCAAAATGCCATGGGCGGCGCACCCGGCAGCCAGGCGCTGCTCGGACTTGGGCACCTTGAAGTGATCCTGCAACGTTGCCACCACCACAATCAGCAACGGCGCACGCAGCGGCATGGCGCGAGCTTTGTCCAGTGCGGCCGGGCTGGCATCGCCTTTGGCCTGCAGCGCTTGTGCAAACAGCTCGCCGAGCCGCTCGCGGCCCTGCCCTTCGATAGTCAGAAAACGCCATGGGCGCAATTGGCCGTGGTCCGGCGCCCGCAGCGCTGCCTGGAACAACCCCTCGCGCTGCGCAGCGTTGGGGGCAGGTTCGGTCAGGCGCGGCACGGAAACACGGTTGAGCAATGCGTCGAGAGCCTCCATCGGCTACCCTCCTGGCAGATTGAAAGTGCCGACATTCTGCACCAACCCGCCCATCACGTGGGAGCGAGCTTGCCCCACGATGCGCCAATCGTGCGTTTACAACACCTGACCCACAGGTAGAATGGCGCCCTTTCCGTTTCGAGTCAGAGCAGATCACATGGCGTTGCCGACCTTAAGGATCATTGGTTTCATCATCGGCATCTTCCTGATCACCCTGGCTGTGAGCATGGTTGTGCCCATGGCCACGCTGGTGATCTTCGAACGCACTGGCGACATGCCGTCATTCCTCTGGGCCAGCATGATCACCTTCCTCGCAGGCCTGGGCCTGGTGGTGCCAGGGCGGCCCGAGCATGTGCACCTGCGCCCGCGTGACATGTACCTGCTCACCGTCAGCAGTTGGCTGGTGGTCGGGGTGTTCGCCGCGCTGCCGTTCCTGCTCACCCAGCACATCAGCTACACCGACGCCTTCTTCGAAAGCATGTCCGGCATCACCGCCACCGGTTCGACCGTGCTCAGCGGGTTGGACAACATGTCGCCGGGCATCCTCATGTGGCGCTCGATGCTGCACTGGCTGGGCGGCATCGGCTTCATCGGCATGGCGGTAGCCATCCTGCCGCTGCTGCGCATCGGCGGCATGCGCCTGTTCCAGACCGAATCCTCGGACCGCTCCGAAAAAGTCATGCCGCGTTCGCACATGGTCGCCAAGTACATCGTCGCGGTGTACGTGGGCATTACCGTACTCGGCAGCCTGGCGTTCTGGTGGGCCGGGATGAACCCGTTCGATGCCATCAACCATGCCATGTCGGCGATCTCCACCGGGGGTTTCTCCACCTCGGACCAGTCGCTGGCCAAATGGGACCTGCCTGCCGTGCACTGGGTGGCGGTAGTGGTGATGATCATGGGCAGCGTGCCGTTCACCTTGTATGTGTCGACCTTGCGCGGCAACCGCCGGGCGCTGATCCGCGACCAGCAGGTGCAGGGTTTTCTCGGCTTGTTGCTTGCCACCTGGGTGGTGCTCGGCACCTGGTACTGGGCCACCACCAACCTGCACTGGCTGGATGCGCTGCGCCATGTGGCGCTGAACGTCACCTCGGTGGTCACCACCACAGGCTTTGCCTTGGGCGACTACAGCCTGTGGGGCAACTTCTCGTTGATGCTGTTCTTCTACCTGGGCTTTATCGGTGGGTGCTCAGGCTCGACGGCCGGCGGCATCAAGATTTTCCGCTTCCAGGTCGCCTACACCCTGCTGAAGGCCAGCCTTAACCAGTTGATCCACCCGCGCGCGGTGATCAAGCAGAAATACAACGGTCACCGCCTCGACGAAGAAATCGTGCGCTCCATCCTGACGTTCTCGTTCTTCTTCGCCGCCACCATCGCCCTCATCGCCCTGCTGCTGTCGCTGCTGGGGCTGGACTGGATGACCGCGCTGACCGGCGCCGCCAGCACCGTATCCGGCGTCGGGCCTGGCCTGGGCGAGGTGATCGGCCCTGCCGGCAACTTCGCCTCGCTGCCCGATGCCGCCAAGTGGATCCTGGCCGGCGGCATGTTGCTGGGCCGCCTTGAGATCATCACGGTGCTGGTGTTGTGCATGCCGGCGTTCTGGCGTCACTGATCGCCAGCCGGGCGCGGTACTCGCTGGGGGTGACATCGAACCAGCGACGAAACGCTCGGTAGAAGTTGCTCGGGTCGGCAAAACCCAGCAAGTACGCGGTTTCGAGCAACGTGGTGGAAGCCTGGGCCAGGTACTGCTCGGCAAGCTCGCGACGGGTGTCGTCGAGCAATGTCTGGAAACTGGTGCCCTCATCCTGCAAACGCCGTTGCAAGGTGCGCTGCGACAGGTGCAGAGCCTGCGCCACGGTCTCGCGCTTGGGCTCGCCTTGCGGCAGGATGCGGCACAGCACCTGGCGCACGCGGTGGGTAACCCGGCTCTCGGAAAACCGCGCCAGGTACTCACCGGCAAAGCGGTCATGCAGCACGGCCATGGCCTCGTTGGCGGTGGGCAGCGGCGCCTCCATGTCGGCGCGCTCGAACACCAGCGCGTCATGGGCCGCGCCGAACACCAAGGGGGCGTGGAAGGCGACCTTGTACGGCTCGACGTTCTTCGGTTGCGGCCCCTGAATCAACACCCGCCGCGGCTGGATTGACCGGCCACTGAGCCAGGTGCACAGCGCCAGCGCGCAGGCAAGCGACGCCTCGGCACTATGGCGGGTGGGCGGCAAGTGATCGCCGTGCACTGTAAGCACCAGCGAGTAACCCTCCGGGCCCAGGCGAAAGCTCAGGTCCGAGCTTTCGGCAATGATGCGCTGATAGCGCACCAGCCGGTCAAAACCTTCGGCCAGCGTGCGGCTGGACATCAACGCATAGCCGACCACATGGAATGAGGCCGGGCGCACCACGCGGGCCATGTTCAGGCCAATGGCTTCGTTGCCGGACAACTCCACTGCCAACTGCCACAGCCGGGTCATGGCGTCCTGGGGGAAGCGTGCGTCGGGGTCGTCGAGGGCGGCAAAATCCAGCCCCAGTTGCCTGAACATGCTCGGGCAGTCGAGCCCTTCAAGCTCAAGCGCCTTGACGATCCCTGATGCCCAACTGGCAGACGTCGTTCTTTCACTCATGACAGGCTTCTTGTGCTGACCGCTCAAGCGGTGAATCGAAAGGATACTCAATTGGCGCTTATTGTCACTGGTCGGCGTACCCAGTCACTCTAGACTCGTTTCAGGCTCCACGCCGTGTATCCTGTTTTTCGACCAGCAGATACGGAAAGCCCCGCCATGACCGACACCGCGCAGTTCCGAAGTTTTGCCGAGTTCTACCCTTATTATCTGGGCGAGCACGCCAACCCCACCTGCCGGCGCCTGCACTTTGTCGGCACCGCGTTGGTGATCGCCGTGTTCGCCTATGCCTTGGGCAGTGGCCGGTGGGCATTGTTGCTGCTGCTGCCACTGGTCGGCTACGGCTTTGCGTGGGCGGGGCACTTCTTTTTCGAAAAGAACCGCCCTGCCACCTTCAGCCACCCGTGGTATAGCCTGGCCGGTGACTTCGCCATGTTCCGCGACATTCTGCTGGGGCGTATCGCCCTTTGACGCAGCGCTAGGCGCTTTCACCCACCTGAGGCTGCAAGTGCACATCAGAGATCCACAGGGTTCGCACACGCTGTTTGCGTGACGGGCGGGCGAGTTCGGCGTGGGTCATGGGGCAGGCTCCGGCACTGTTTGCTGGAGACTGGCAGGCGCAAATGACAGGTTTGAGACACGCAGATGACAGTCCTTGCGTGGGAGATACCCTGGTCGCATGCAAACCTGTTGCGACCTCATTGCAGGCTGGCGACGGTGTACACTTTCAGCTTGCCCTTAAGGATCGACCATGAGCACCGGCCCGCTGCTTTCTCTACGCCATTACCGCGACGAACTCATCGCGCACAGCCATGAGCATCCGCAACTGGTGTTCGGCCTGCGGGGGCGGCTGGATTTCGAAGTACAAGGCCACGGCGCGCGAATCGACCAGCAGGGCCTGATCGTGGTTCCGGCGGGCGCCCACCATACCTGCGCAAGCGCTGCCGGCAGCCACTGCCTGGTCCTGGACATACCCAGTGAACACTGGCTCGCTGAACAACTGGGGGCACACGCCGATTCAAGCCGCCGCCTGCTCGACCGCCCAGGCGCGGTGGGCCTGGGCCCTCGCCAGCAGCAACTGGTGCAGTGGCTGGCTGATGGCCCGATGGATGACCCGCTGATCGCCCGGCAGGGTGCGTTACTGCTGCTGACGAGCCTCGGCGCGCCCGCTGCGGCACAGGTGCAGCCCAGCAAGCGCCTGCCCTACGCAGCGTTCGATGCGCATATCGAACAACACGCAGCCTATCCGCTGCAGGTCGCCGACCTGGCGCGCCTGGCCGGGCTATCCACTGCGCGCCTGCACGCACGCTTCCTCAATGAGTGCGCAACGACTCCAATGGACTACATTCGCCAGCGCCGTCTGCTCAAGGCAAGACGGCTGCTGACGGCTACGCACCTGCCGGTGGGCGAAATCGCCGCCTTGGTGGGTTACGCCTCACAAAGCGCGTTCTCAGCGGCAGTGCTGCGAATGTTTGGCAGTTCACCTCTCGCGCTCAGACGCGAGTCTGGCGATAACTGAAGAGAGCCTGGCGACAGAATCTGTTCGCCTGACGCCCTAAACTGCGCGGGTACCGACGTTTGACTTAAACCCGTTTCGCACCTGACCCGCTCATTGATGCCAAGGCCCCCCATGAACCACCGCACCGCCCTCGGCGCCCTGCACATTGGCGCGCTGTTCTTCGGCCTGACCGGCGTGTTCGGCAAGCTGGCCGCCAGCGCCAGCCCGTCGATCATCGTCTTTGGTCGCGCCGCCTTTGCCGTCCTCGCCCTGGGCCTGTTCATCGCCCTCGCCCGCCAGCGCTGGCAGCCGCTGCACGGGCATGTGCGCCGCCTGCTGCTGGGCGGCGTGCTGCTAGCCGGGCACTGGGTGAGTTTTTTCATCGCGGTCAAGGTCGGTGGCGTGGCCATCGCCACGCTCGGTTTTGCCAGCTTTCCGGCGTTCACGGTGATTCTTGAAGGCGTGCTGTTCCGCGAGCGGATCCGCCGCAACGAAGCGCTGCTGGTACTGCTGGTAAGCATTGGCCTGGTGCTGGTGACGCCTGAGTTCGACCTGGCAAGCCAGGCGACCGGCGGGCTGCTCTGGGCGCTGCTGTCCGGGCTGCTGTTCTCTTTGCTGTCGCTGACCAACCGCGCAGGATCCGGGCGCCTGCCGGCAGTGCAGGCGGCGCTGTGGCAAAACCTGGTGGTCGGCCTTTGCCTGCTGCCATTCGCGGCGCCGGGCATTGAAGCGGTAACACCACTGGACTGGTTATGGATCGCCCTGCTCGGCGTGTTCTGCACCGGGGTAGCCCACAGCCTTTTCGTCGCCGCGCTGGCGGTGATCAAGGCGCGCACGGCAGCGGTGGTGTTCGGCATGGAGCCGGTTTATGGCATTGCAGTGGCTTGGGCGGTGTTCGCTGAAACGCCAACCTTGAGCATGCTTGCCGGGGGCGCGCTGATCATCTTCGCCATCGTGCTGTCCAGCCGCATGGCGGGCAACGAACCCGCTCGCCAACACGCCGCCGAGGGGGCTTGATCAGCGGTCGTTGTGGCCCAGGTCGCGTTGCGGGTCGATCAGGTCGCGCACCCGCTGCTTGAGCACCTTGGCCTCGGGGAAGCCGCCATCGGCCTTGCGCTCCCAGACCTGCACCCCGTCACAGGTAATGTGGAACACCCCGCCAGTGCCAGGTGCCAATGCCACCTGGCCGAGCTCATCGCTGAAGGTGCTGAGCAGTTCCTGGGCCAGCCACGCGGCGCGCAGCAGCCACTGGCACTGGGTGCAATAAGTGATGACGATGTGGGGCTTGCTGTCGGCCATGGTTGTTCAGGACTTTTCGAGGTTGGCGAGAATCTTGCCATGCACGCGCATGCACACTTCAAGGTCTGCCTCATCCACGCCGCTGAACAGCTCCTGGCGCAGCGCGTGGGCGATGGTTTCGATCTGCTCGATCAGCGGCTTGGCTGGCGGGCACAGCAGGATCTTCTTGGCGCGACGGTCTTCCATCACTGCCTGGCGACGCACCAGGCCCTGGGTTTCCAGGCTGTCGAGCAAGCGCGCCAGGGTGGGGCCTTCGACACCAACGCTCTGGGCCAGCTCACGCTGGGTCGGCGCCTCTTCGAAACGCGCCAGGTGCAGCAATACCAACCAGCGCGCCTGGGACAGGTTGAGCCCGGCCAGGCGGCGGTCCAGTTCGGCACGCCAGCCTCGCGACATCTGGGCCAGCTGCATGCCGAAACGGTGTTGGTTGTCAGTCAGGGGCATAAGCAACTCAATGAACAGAACTAATTGTTAGTCAGCTAATCATGGCCCGGACGATCAGGCAAGACCGGGGGTCGTCAGCGGATATGACAAAGATCAGCTATTGGCGCAAATTTCGCCAATTACAGCTCGAACTCCGCCGCCAGCGCCGCCCGTATGCAGTACAGGACCCCTTCCGGCACCCGCGCACCGAACAGCGGCGCGATGGTCGAAACCGGCGGCAATTCGCCCTCACCGTCCAGAAACGCGTCCTGCACTTCCATCATCAGGTCTTCGGGCAAGTCCAGGGCCTGGTCCAGGCTCAACTCCTGGCGGCCGATGGCCTCGGCCAACAAGCTGTAGACGTTCTTTTCGCTGCAGTTGAGCTGGCCGGCGATCTGCATCGGCGTCATGCCGGCACGGGCCAGGCTGACCAGTTCGTGGCGCAGGTCGAGCACCACCTTCGGCGCCTCTTCAGTGCCACCCGCGCCGTTGAGCACTTCGAGGAAGGCCTGGCCATAGCGCTCCAGCTTGCGTGCGCCAACGCCACTGACCTGGGCCATGTCGCTGAGGCTGGTGGGCTGACTGCGCAGCATCTCCAGCAAGGTCGAGTCGGGGAAGATGACATAGGGCGGGACGCTGTGCTCTTCGGCCAGCTTGCGCCGCAGGGTGCGCAGCGCCTCCCACAGTTCGCGCTCCTCGGCACGTACCAGTTGGCTGGCCGGGCTGCCGCCGCCGCTGCCGGACGACTTGGCCGTGGTCTGCGGCTTGAGGTCGCGGCGCAGTTGCAGGTTCACTTCGCCACGCAGCAGGGGCCGGCAAGTGTCAGACAGGCGCAGGCCGCCATAGCCTTCAAGGTCGATATCGACCAGGCCGCGGGCGACCAACTGGCGGAACAGCGAGCGCCACTCGGCCTCGGCCATGGCCTTGCCCACGCCGAATACCGAGAGTTTCTCGTGGCCAAAGCTGCGCACCTTTTCGGTGTCCTTGCCCAGCAGCACGTCCACCAAGTGGCCTACGCCATAGCGCTGGCCAGTGCGGAACACCGCCGACAGGGCCTGCCGAGCGGGTTCGGTGGCATCCCAGGTTTGTACCTTGTCGACGCAGTTGTCGCAGTGCCCGCACGGCTGTTCGAGCACCTCGTCGAAGTAGGCCAGCAGCGACTGGCGGCGGCAGCGAGTTTCTTCACACAGCGCCAGCATGGCGTCGAGCTTGTGCTGCTCGACGCGCTTGTGGCGCTCGTCGCCCTCGGAGTTCTGCAGCATCTGCTTGAGCATCACCATGTCCTGCAGGCCATAGGCCATCCAGGCATCCGACGGCAGGCCATCACGGCCGGCGCGACCAGTCTCCTGGTAATAGGCCTCAAGCGACTTGGGCAGGTCGAGGTGGGCGACGAAACGCACGTTGGGCTTGTCGATGCCCATGCCGAAGGCAATGGTGGCAACCATGATCAGCCCTTCCTCGTTAAGGAAGCGGCGCTGGTTGGCGGCACGGGTCTCGGCCGGCAGACCGGCGTGGTACGGCAGCGCCGGGAAGCCTTGGTCGCAGAGAAACGCTGCGGTTTCGTCGACTTTCTTGCGCGACAGGCAATAGACGATGCCGGCGTTGCCGCGGCGCTCGCCGAGGAAGGCCATCAGTTGCTTGCGCGGGGCTTCCTTGGGCACGATGCGGTAGAAGATGTTCGGCCGGTCGAAGCTCGACAGAAAGCGCTCGGCGCCCTGCAGGTGCAGGCGCTGGACGATCTCCTCGCGGGTGCGCATGTCGGCGGTGGCGGTCAGGGCGATGCGCGGCACATGCGGGAACAACTCGGCGAGCTGGCCCAGTTGCAGGTATTCGGGGCGGAAATCGTGGCCCCATTGCGACACGCAGTGGGCCTCGTCGATGGCGAACAGCGAGACGTCGAGCCCGCGCAGAAAATCGAGCATGCGCGGCTGCACCAGGCGCTCGGGCGCAAGGTACAGCATTTTTACCTCGCCCCGACGCAGGCGCCCGGCAAGATCACGCTGCTGTTCGGCGCTGAGCGTAGAGTTGAGTGCGGCAGCCGCCACCCCGAGTTCGTCAAGGGTTGCGACCTGGTCGTCCATCAGCGCGATCAGCGGCGAAACCACCACGGTAAGGCCTGGGCGCAGCAAGCCCGGCACCTGGAAACACAGCGACTTGCCGCCGCCGGTGGGCATCAGCACCAGGGCGTCGCCGCCATTGGCCACGCATTCGATGATCGCGGCCTGGCGGCCCCGGAAACTGTCGTAACCGAAGACATCCTTGAGAACGCGCTGAGCCTGTTCGAGCATTTGCCACTCCAAAATCGCCGTACCACCCTGGACACAGGCTGGACGATAAATGCGCCGCGCACACAACGAATGCGTAAGCGGTTTTTGCCAGGGCGCGTGCAGCGCCTGCTGGCAGTGAAAAGCGCGGAGTATACCCGAGTGGCCCGCCCCCCGGCATGCCCACTGACAGACGTTCCCTTTGCCCCGTGTGCGCCGCAAGGTGCTAGAATTCGGTATCGTTTATTCCCCAAGGTAGCCCCGTAATGTCCTTCGCCGAGCAACTGACCCGCCTGCAAGCCTTCCTCGACGCCGATGAGCTGCACGAAGAAGCGCTGGACTACGTCGCCGCACACGGCTACCTGACCGCGCTGTCGATCTGTGCCGAGGACGTTCCCGAGCGTGAATGGATCGATGCACTGTTCGCTGAAGAGCCGCATTACGCCAGCGATGCCCAGCGCACCGAAATCGAAGCGACCCTGGTGGCACTCAAGGCGCATATCGCCCGCCAGCTGGCCAGCGAGGAAGATTTCGACCTGCCTTGCGAGCTCGACCTGACCGACGAGCCGGACGATTCCGACCTGCGCGGCTGGTGCATCGGCTTCATGGAAGGTGTGTTCCTGCGTGAAGAGGCCTGGTTCGACAGCGCCGAAGAAGAAGTCAGCGAAATGCTGTTGCCGATCATGGTGGGTTCGGGCCTGTTCGACGAGCAGCCTGAGTTTGCCGATATCGCCAGCAACGCCAACCTGCAGGACGACATGATCGTGCAAATCCCGGAAGCGCTGACGGCGCTGTTCCTGCTGCTGCACGCCCCGGACGAAAAACCTGCGCTGCTCAAACCACGCCACCACTGATCGAGGTGGTGCGCTACCTGCTGCTGGCCGCCGGCTGGCTCAGCGTTGCGCTGGGGGTGGTAGGGATTTTCCTGCCGGTACTGCCGACCACCCCATTCCTGCTGCTTGCAGCGGCTTGTTTTGCCCGTAGTTCGCCGCGGTTTCATGCCTGGCTGGTCAATCACCCCAAGCTTGGGCCGTGGATTCGCGACTATTTAGGTGGCGAGGGTATTCCGCTCAAGGCCAAGGTATACGCCATCGGCTTGATGTGGGCGAGCATCGGGCTGTCGTGTTATCTGGTGCCTTTGTTCTGGGCGCGGGTATTCATGCTCAGCAGTGCGGTGCTGGTGAGCCTGTGGATCGTGCGGCAAAAAACCTTGCGCCAGGGGTGACGCCTGGTGTTGTGCAAGCCTGTTCCGGCCTCATCGCAGGCTATCGCCAGCTCCCACAGAGCTCGCCCATCCCATATCGATGCCGTCTACGCGGTCAGTGTAGGAGCGGCCTTGTGTCGC
>NZ_JABWRG010000143.1:0-9679 GCF_014268825.1 Pseudomonas sp. SWRI51
GCAGCCCCTTGGGTTTTCAGGGCTGCTGCGCAGCCCAACGCGGGACAAGCCCGCTCGCCACGGCTCTCTATCATTTTTCACAGGATTGGGTCCAATCAGCAATGTTGCGGTTGAGCACGGCCCGCGTGGCGGGCTTGCCCCGCGATGGCCAGCGCGCCGAGTGGCGTTGTCTGATCTGCCGCTATCGCGGTGGTTCGGCATTCCGATCAAGCCCAACGGTGTATCGATATTCCCCAAAGCGCTTAAGAGCCTGCCCTAACGTTGCTCAATCCTCCAGCAACTCCGGGCTGTTGAAGTTGGCCAACCGCATATCTTCCGGCGTACATTCCAACGCCTGCACCGGCGCTACCCGCAGAGCCTTCTGCAAACTCCGCTCGCCCGCCACCCAGGCCTGCTCCAGCGCAGGCAGCATGCGCCGTGGCAGCACGCTGAACATCGGCTGCCAGTAGCCGCCCTGGCGTACCATCGCAGCACTGCCATGTTCACAAGCCAAGTGCCGCAGCGCCTGCACCAGCGCCTGATCAACCAGCGGCGCATCGCATGCGAGTAGCACCACCCATTCATGCCGGGCAGCCTTGAGGCCTGCAATTACCCCCGCGAGCGGGCCCGGGAACCCGGCCTCGGCATCGCCCACCAATTGGTCAGCGTACACGGCGTAGTCGGCCTGGTTACGGTTGCAGGAAATCACCACGTCATCGGACAACTCGCGGACCGCGCGCTGCACATGCGCCACTAGCGGCTCGTCATGCCAGGCCAGCAAGCCCTTGTCGCGCCCGCCCATGCGCTGGCCACGGCCACCGGCGAGGATCAGGATAGAGCAGGGGGGCAGGGGGGCAGGCATTGCGTCGGTTACTCGCTTTGTGGTGTAAGCACATGTTTTATGGCCGTAGCAAAAGGCAGCATCGCCGTTGCGCGCAATTCATCCTGAAGAAAGGGTAACCATTCTTCCTCTGGCCACTCCTGTGCAATCTGTGCGAGGTCCAAAGCGGTTTGAAGATATCCGCTGGTATGCGACCTGCGGATCTGTGTCAGAGCACCATCCAGACCGAGAATCCGAATGGTCTGCAGCGCCCGCTGCCTGTCGGCAGGCGCAAGGTTTGCGCGCGGCTCGACCGCACCATTGGGAGTGAAGACCAATAACAACTCCGGGTCCTCTACATCGGGTTTGATCAGATCTTCATGGGGATAGGCGCCGCAGCTATCTTTATGATTTCCGCACGTGCCTGGGCGGTTACACGACCCAAAAAGATTGGGCCAATCGAACGTGCCCTGAGGGTAACGGCCGCGCTGGCGGAAGTGCTCTATATGACGATTGCCTGGGCTTATTGCATCCTCACAATAAGCACAGCGTTCACCTTGCATGGCGTCAAGTTTGGCCCATATGCAAAGGCGCTGGTCGGTCGTCACCTCAGACCACGGGTTACGGCCGTGCAAATATTGACGGAGGCAGGCTGGCGCATCGGTGTCTCTGATCAACTTATGCATGAGCCGGATCACCCCTTGCGGTCTTGGCGTGGCAGCCGTTGCTTGAAGCTCTGCAGGCGGATCAGCCGCTCGCAATCCTGCATCACTGGATGCTCAGCACCAAAGTGCGTGATCAATTGTGCGCGGAGCGCCAAGCCAGGTGCCGAGGTGTGTAGACTCTGCTGTATCAATGCTTGGTATTGATTGACCCAGCCCGCTTCGGGTACATCGGGCACAGGATTTACGTTCATGATTCTGGCCAGCAGATCGGCACTGGCGACGCCGCGAGTCTGCCATGCGGGCACCACGACATGAGTAGTGATACGCCGCGAAACAGATGAAGGCTCATGCACAATCACACGGACGCAACGGGCATCGACCGTACTCAAGACCTGCGGGCTGTGAGTTGTAACAATGAATTGCAGTAGCGGGAACGCGGCGGTCAAAGAAGGAATCACTGACTGTTGCCACTCTGGATGAAGGTGCATGTCCACTTCATCGATTAGCACAATACCGGGTGTTTGCCGCGCCGCCGCCGCCCCAAGATGCCCATTTAGTTTGGTTGCGCGAAAGGCAATGTCGGCGACCATACCGATCATGTTGCGGATGCCGTCGCTCAATTGCTCCACTGGCAATTGACCCAATACTGGGTGGTTTGCAACTAATGTCTCCTTGGCGAGAGAGTAATCGATGTCACACCAACCGGCCGGCGCGATGCAGGTGTTCACTGCCTGGCTTACAGACTTGATGTAATGGTCGAACTCGCATCGGTAGCGGGCCCGCGCAGTTCCAAGGCTTTGATCCGGCTTTCCTTGGAACTGATGCTCCAGTACCGAAACCACTCCACAAAAGACTTGTAGCTCGATGCAGGGTCCAGACAATGGGTGTAGCCGACTGTCCGTGAAGTGCGCTGGCTCTTCTTTGCTTCGGTCAGTTTTTTCTGTTGCCACAGCCGTCCGGTGCCGTAATACGCAATCAGGGGCAGCAGCGTCGGGGCGCCACCCGTCCGCACCGCTTCTTGCAACCCTTTGCCATACTCAACCAGCTCTCTGGCATCCTTGATCGTTGTCTTGGCCCTGGCGGAGTTAGAAAGGCTTCTCCTCCAGACGTTGGTAGAACCTAGCTGATCTGCAGTGCTTCCGGGAATAGGCCCGGTCGCTTGTAGCCGCACGCCACGTGCGGCGTATTCCATTTCGTTGGACGTGGTCTCGCGAACCGCCATCTTGCGAATATCACTGCTTTCGAAGTGTTTGCCTGTTGCTTCATCGAATGCGCCCACAAAAGGCCCATACGCCACAGCGATCGCATCCAGAATGGACGTCTTGCCTGCACCGTTGGCGGCCACCAGCACCGTCACTTGTGGGTCGAAGTCGATGTCGATGGACTCGAAGCAGCGGTAATCGCGCAGCTGTAGCTGGGTGAGCCTCACAGAGTACCTCCAGGGGTTCGGGATCTTCCAGCCCACCATGCGCAGGGGAAGTGCAAAATGTGCATAGTTTAGCCGTTGGCGTTCAATCCGAGCTACCGCAGTGAGGTGACCCCTGCGCACTACGGCAGGGGTTGCTCGACTTCATGCTGAGGCGATTTGGCGCCGGCGCCCGGCGAGCTTCATCACCACCACGAAGAACACCGGCACGAACACCACTGCAAACGTGGCGCTGAGCATGCCGCCGATCACGCCGGTGCCAATGGCCTGCTGGCTGGCGGAGCTGGCGCCACTGGCAATGGCCAGCGGGACGACACCGAGAATGAACGCAAGCGAGGTCATCACAATGGGCCGCAGGCGCAGCCGTGCAGCCTGGATGGCCGCTTCGGTGGCATCCATGCCCTGGTCGACCAGGCCCTTGGCGAATTCGATGATCAAGATGGCGTTCTTCGCCGACAGGCCGATCAGGGTGATCAAACCGACCTTGAAGAACACATCGTTGGGCAGGCCGCGCAGCGTCACCGCCAGCACTGCACCCAGTACTCCAAGCGGCACCACCAGCAGTACCGCGGTCGGGATCGACCAGCTTTCGTACAGCGCCGCCAGGCACAGGAACACCACCAGCAGCGACAGCGCCATCAGCAGCGGGGCTTGGCTGCCCGACAGGCGCTCCTGCAGTGACAGGCCCGTCCATTCAAGGCCGGTACCTGCCGGCAACTCGGCGACCAGTCGTTCGATTTCAGCCATGGCTTGCCCTGAACTGTACCCCGGCGCCGGTTCGCCAGAAATCGACACCGCCGGGTAGCCGTTGTAGCGGGTCAACTGCACCGGCCCCGATTGCCAGCGGGCGCTGACGAATGCACCCAGTGGCACCATCTTGCCGCTGGCGTTGCGCACGTGGATTTTCAGCAAGTCTTCGACCTGGCTGCGGTTGTCGCCGTCGGCCTGCACCACCACCCGCTGCATGCGCCCCTGGTTGGGGAAGTCGTTGACGTAGTTGGAGCCTACTGCGGTGTCGAGCACCGCGCCGATATCGGCGAACGACACGCCCAAGGCATTGGCTTGCCGCCGGTCAACCTCAAGCACTACTTGCGGGCTCTCGGCCAGAGAGGCCTCGCGCACGTTGACCAGCACTTTGCTGCTGGCCGCCTGGGCCAACAGTTGGTCACGGGCCTGCATCAACTCGCTGTAGCCCATGCCGCCGCGGTCCTGCAGACGGAACTCGAAGCCTGTCGACTCACCCAGGCCGTCAACCGGCGGGGGCAACACTGCGAAGGCAATGGCGTCCTTGAGCCCGGAAAACGCCATGTTGGCCCGGTCGGCAATGGACTGCGCGCTGTTATCGGCGTTGCGCTCGGCCCAGTCCTTCAGCGTGGTGAAGGCCAGCGCGGCGTTCTGCCCGCTGCCCGAGAAGCTGAAGCCAAGGATCAACGTGGTATTGGCGACCCCCGGCTCCCCGGTGTTGTGTGCCTCGATCTGGCGCGCCACCTCGATGGTGCGTGCCTGGCTGGCGCCGGGCGGCAGTTGGATGTCGGTGATGGTGTAGCCCTGGTCCTCGGTGGGCAGGAACGCCGTTGGCAGTTGGCTGAACCCATAGCCCAGCACGCCCAGCAGTGCGGCGTACACCAACAGGTAGCGGCCGCTGCGGGCCAGCGCATGGCTGACCCAGCGCTGGTAACCATCGCTCATGTGCTCGAAGCGCCGGTTGAACCAGCCGAAGAAGCCTTTACGCTGATGGTGCTCGCCCTTGGCCAGCGGTTTGAGCAGGGTGGCGCACAGCGCCGGGGTTAGGCTCAGGGCCAGGAAGGCCGAGAACAGGATAGACACGGCCATCGACACCGAGAACTGCTTGTAGATGACCCCCACCGAGCCTTTCATGAACGCCATCGGCAAGAACACCGCCACCAGCACCAGGGTGATGCCGATGATCGCGCCACTGATCTGGCCCATGGCCTTGCGCGTAGCGGCTTTTGGCTCCAGGCCTTCCTCGGCCATGATCCGCTCGACGTTTTCCACCACCACGATGGCGTCGTCCACCAGAATGCCGATGGCCAGCACCATGCCGAACAGCGTCAGCACGTTGATCGAGAAACCCAGCAGGTTCATCACCGCAAAGGTGCCCATCAGCGCCACCGGCACCACCAGGGTTGGGATCAGCGTATAGCGCAGATTCTGCAGGAACAGGAACATCACCGCGAACACTAGCACCATGGCCTCGGCCAAGGTGCTGATCACTTGCTGGATCGACACCTTGACGAACGGCGAGGTGTCGTAAGGGATGTCTATGCGCACGCCCTGCGGGAAGTAGCGCGACAGCTCGTTGAGCTTGGCCTTGACCAGTGCTGCGGTTTCCATGGCGTTGGCGCCGGGCGACAGCTTGACGCTGAAGGCACTGGTAGCCTTGCCATTGAGGCGGGTGCCGTACTGGTAGTCCTGGGCGCCAATTTCAACGCGGGCAACATCGCCGACTGTCACACTGGAGCCATCGGCATTGGCCCGCAGCACGATGGCGGCGAACTCTTCTGGGGTGCTCAACTGGCCACGCACGACCACATTGGCGGTGATTTCCTGGGTCGGGCGCGCCGGCAGGTCGCCGATGCTGCCTGGCGCCACCTGAGCGTTCTGCGCGGCGATGGCCGCTGCAACATCGTTGGGGGTGAGGTTGTAGCCGACCAGTTTGGCCGGGTCGATCCAGATGCGCATGGCCCGCTCGGAGCCATACAGCTGGGCCTTGCCGACGCCCTTGACGCGGCGCACCTCGTTCATCACGTTGCGCGCCAGAATGTCGGACAGTGCAATTTCGTCCAGGTTGCCATCTTCGGAGGTAAGGGTAGCCAGCAGCAGGAAACCGGTGGAAACCTTTTCTACCTGTAGCCCTTGTTGTGTGACTGCGCGCGGCAGGCGCGACTCGATCACCTTCAGGCGGTTCTGCACATCGACCTGAGCCAGGTCCGGGTTGGTGCCGGGCTGGAAGCTTGCGGTGATGGTGGCACTGCCCAGGCTGCTTTGCGATTCGAAGTACAGCAGGTTATCGGCGCCGTTGAGCTCCTGCTCGATGACGCTGACCACGCTTTCGTCCAGAGTCGCCGCCGAGGCTCCCGGGTACACCGCATAGACTTCCACCTGTGGCGGTGCCACGTCAGGGTACTGCGCAACCGGCAATTGCGGGATGGCCAGGCCGCCGAGCAGCAGGATGAACAACGCGACCACCCAGGCGAATACCGGGCGCTCGATGAAGAATTGCGGCATGGTTCAGGCCCTCATTGGCCGTGCTGGGCGACACTGGCGCCCGGTTGTTCGTCGACGTTTACCAGGTCACCGGCCTTGACGTGCTGCAAGCCCTCGACCACCACGCGCTCGCCAGGGTTGAGCCCGGCGCTGACGACCCAGCGGTCGCCCAGGGCGTTGCCCAGTTGCACCGGGCGCTCGCTGACGCGCATCTGCGCATCGACCACCAGCACCTTTGGCACCCCGGCGCTGTCACGCGTGATTGCCCGTTGTGGCACGCTCAAGCCTTTGGGCTGCACGGCCTGGGCCAGGCGCACGCGCACGTAGCTGCCCGGCAGCAGGTCGAGGTCGGGGTTGGGGAACTCGCTGCGCAGGGTGATCTGGTTGGTGCTGGGGTCGACACTGATGTCAGAGAACAGCAACTTGCCCGCCAGCGGATACGCGCTGCCGTCGTCCTGGATCAGCGTGGCATGCACCTCGTCCTGGCCGGCCTGCTGCAACTCGCCTGCGCGCAAGGCACGGCGCAGGGCGTTGAGCTCGCGGGTCGATTGGCTGACGTCGGCGTGGATTGGGTTCAGTTGCTGGATGGTAGCAAGCGGCGTGGTCTCGTTCTGGCCCACCAGCGCGCCTTCGGTCACCAGTGCCCGGCCAATGCGCCCGGCAATCGGTGCGGTAACGGTGGCGTAGCCCAGGTTCAGGCGCGCCCGCTCCAGTGCGGCCTTGGCTTCTGCCACGGCCGCATCCGTCTGCAGGAACGCTGCGCGAGCGTTGTCGTATTCCTGGCGGCTGACGGCCTTCTCATCGACCAGTTGGCCGTAGCGCTGCGCTTGCAGGCGTGTCTGGTAGCGGGTGGCCTCGGCCTTGGCCAATGCGGCCCGGGCACTGTCGAGGTCGGCCTTGAACGGTGCCGGGTCGATCAGAAACAGCACATCGCCTTGTTTGACGTCGCTACCCTCACGGTACATGCGCTTGAGCACAACGCCCGCCACCCGCGCCCGCACCTCGGCAGTACGCGGTGCGAGCAGGCGGCCACTCAGTTCGGTGCTGATCGCCACTGGTTGCTCGGCGAGGGTTTCGACCCGCACCTTCGGCTTGGGTGGCTGTGGGCCCTGGTCAGCGGCGTCATTGCAACCGGCAAGGGCGAAGGTGAGCAGCGCGAGCAGCGCCACGGGGCGCAGACGCCCGGCACGGAAAGTGGACATACGGATCTTCCAAGTTTGATCGAGCGTATCCTAAGGCACTGTTGCCTTCGGTTGCTGTTAATCCCTGTAGGACGTGTGTGAAAAAGTGTTAAGAAGAAGCTGTTGCGGGTGTGGGATTCGATATCCTGCCCATTCTTTCCTGATGCCTGATTCCCTATGCCGAACATTCTTCTGGTCGAAGACGACAACGCGTTGTCCGAACTGATTGCCAGTTACCTGCAGCGCAACGATTTCATCGTCCAGGTGATCGCACGCGGCGATCAGGTGCTGGAGGCCGCCCATCGGCACAAGCCGGACCTGGTGATTCTCGACCTGATGTTGCCGGGCCTCGACGGCCTGCAGGTGTGCCGTTTGTTGCGCCAGGAATCGCAAAGCCTGCCGATCCTCATGCTGACCGCCCGTGACGACAGCCACGACCAGGTGCTGGGGCTGGAGATGGGCGCCGACGACTATGTCACCAAGCCCTGTGAACCGCGGGTGCTGCTGGCACGGGTGCGCACGCTGCTGCGCCGCAGCAGCATCAACGAGCCGCGTCTTGAGCACGACCAGATCCTGATCGGTGGCTTGCGCATCGACCTCGCCGAAAGGGTAGTCAGTTGGCGCGGCGACGAGGTCGAGTTGTCCAGTGGTGAATACAACCTGCTGGTGGTGCTGGCGCGCAACGCCGGCGAGGTGCTCAGCCGCGACCGCATCCTGCAGCAACTGCGTGGCATCGAGTTCAACGGCACCGACCGGTCGGTGGACGTGGCGATTTCCAAGCTGCGGCGCAAGTTCGACGACAGCGCCGGCGAGGCACGCAAGATCAAGACCGTGTGGGGCAAGGGCTACCTGTTCAGCCGCGTCGAGTGGGAGTACTGACAGGCCATGCTGAAGATACTGGTGCGCCTGTACCTGCTGATCATCGTCGCGTACGCAGGCGCCTTGCTGCTGATCCCCGGCGCGATCGTCGGCTCCTTCCACGAGCGCTTCATGAACTACAACCTGGCGCAGACCAAAGGTGTGCAGACGCTGATCGTGCGCCAGTTCCAGCAGGTGCCGCGCGAACAGTGGCCGGCTGTGCAGCACGATCTGGCGGCAACCTTCGCGCCACTTGAAGTCGAACTGTTGCCGATGCAGGGCATGGCTATCAGCGACGCCGAGCGCGCGCGCCTGGAACATGGCCAGCACGCCGTGCGCATCGCCGACTGGGGGTATTACGAGACCGTGCTGGCGCCGCTGGACAAGGACTGGCTGGTGTTGCTGCGCTCACCGCCAGACCCGCTGGACATCAACGTGCTGTCGTGGGGTGTGACGGTGCTGATCGGCGCTGCGCTACTGGGCTGCCTTTTGCTGTGGGTGTGGCCGCACTGGCGTGACCTTGAACGGCTTCGGGAAACCGCACGGCGCCTCGGCCAGGGCCAGATGGCTGAACGCACGCATATTTCGCCACGCTCGAACATCGGTGAACTGGCAGCGGTGTTCGACACCATGGCCGGCGACCTGGAGCGCCACGTCAACCAGCAGCGCGACCTGCTCAATGCGGTGTCCCATGAACTGCGTACACCGCTTACGCGGCTGGATTTCGGCTTGGTGCTGCTGTTCGACGAAGTCCCACCGGCCAGCCGCAAGCGGTTGCTTGAGCTGGTTGGCCATGTGCGCGAGCTGGATGAGCTGGTGCTTGAATTGCTGTCCTATAGCCGCCTGGAAAGCGCCACTCAGGCCTGCGAGCGGGTCGAGGTGTCGCTGCTTGAGTTGGTCGACAGCGTGCTTGGCGGCTTTGCCGAGGAACTCGACAGCCGCGGTATCCAGTGGCAGGTGTGCTGCGAGACCGAGCTGCCACGCTTTGTACTCGACCCACGCCTGACGGCGCGTGCGGTACAGAACCTGGTGCGCAATGCCATGCGCTACTGCGATGAGCACCTGCTGATACGCCTGCGCCTTGAGGCGGACGGCGGGTGCCTGTTGACGGTTGAGGATGACGGCATTGGTATTCCGGTCGAGGAACGTGAGCGTATTTTCCAGCCGTTCTACCGTCTGGACCGCAGTCGGGACCGCAGCACCGGTGGCTTCGGCCTGGGGCTTGCGATCAGCCGCAGGGCGATTGAAGGGCAGGGCGGCAGCCTGAGCGTTGAGGAATCGGTATTGGGAGGGGCGCAGTTCAGCATCCGCCTGCCGGCCGGTTAGCGGGAGTACCTGGCTGTTTTACCTGCGCTGGCCTCATCGCAGGGCTGTCGCCAGCCCCCACAGGGATCTGGGCCAGACTCGGATATCGCGGCTGAGGCGGTCCATATGGGAGATTCTACGGTTTTGTACAAGCCTGTTCCCGCCAGATATATCTCCTTGTGGCGAGCGGGCTTGCCCCGCGTTGGGCTGCGCAGCA
>NZ_JABWRG010000144.1:0-9230 GCF_014268825.1 Pseudomonas sp. SWRI51
GGGCTGCGCAGCAGCCCCTTGGGTTTTCAGGGCTGCTGCGCAGCCCAACGCGGGACAAGCCCGCTCGCCACAAGGAAACACACCACAAGGGGATAGGTCTGGCAAGAACAGGCTTGCCCCGCGATGTTTTCAGGCGTCAATGCCCATGGCTGCGCCCCACATGGGAATGCTCGACGTCCGGCAGCGTTACCGCGCCATTGGTCTCCAACTGCTGCAGGATCGCGCACTCGGCCCCTTGCGCCGTGCACTGGCGGCGCAAGTCCACCAGTTGCGCCTGCAACGCCATCAGCCCGTCGATACGCGCCTGCACATGCTCGATGTGTTCGTCGATCAGCGCGTTGACGCTGCCGCATGAGCCGTCCGGGGTGTCACGCAGGCGCAGCAGGCTGCGGATTTCTTCAAGGGTCATGTCCAGCGTGCGGCAATTGCGGATGAACGTCAGCCGTTCGACATGGGCCTGGGTGTACAGCCGGTAGTTGCCGTCGCTGCGCGCAGGTTCCGGCAGCAGTTGCTCGCGCTCGTAGTAGCGAATGGTCTCCACGGCGCAGTCGGTGGCTTTGGCCAGTTCTCCGATCTTCACGGCACATCTCCAACTGAGGGCTTGACCCTATAGTGGCTACAGGGTGTTCACTTGGCAACAGGCTCAAATCAAGGACGCCCCGATGAACCAGCCCATCAGTCACGAACATGCCCACGACCACGGTGGCGAAAGCCACGGCCACGCCCACGCCCACGCCCACAGTTGCTGCGGTGGCGCTGCTGCGCCTGCCTTGGTGCAACTGAGCGAGACGGCCAGCGCCAGCGCGCGGCTTAGCCGCTTCCGTATCCAGGCCATGGACTGCCCCACCGAACAGACGCTGATCCAGGACAAACTGGGCAAGCTGGCGGGCGTAGAACAGCTGGAATTCAACCTGATCAACCGCGTGCTTGGCGTGCGCCACACCCTGGACGGCACCGGCGACATCGAGCGGGCCATCGACAGCCTGGGTATGAAAGCCGAGCCGCTGACGGGCGAGGGCGACGGCGACGGCGCAGCGCCCGTGGTGAAAAAGAGCGTATGGCCGTTGGCGCTGTCGGGTGTCGCCGCCATTGGCGCCGAAGTGCTGCACTTTTCCGGCATGGCCCCCGAGTGGCTGGTCGCCGTATTTGCCTTGGCGGCCATTCTGGGTTGTGGCCTGGGCACCTACAAAAAGGGCTGGATCGCCCTGAAAAACCGCAACCTCAATATCAATGCGCTGATGAGCATCGCTGTGACCGGTGCGGTGTTGATTGGGCAGTGGCCAGAAGCGGCCATGGTCATGGTGTTGTTCACCCTTGCCGAGCTGATCGAGGCGCGCTCGCTGGACCGTGCGCGTAACGCTATCGGCGGCCTGATGCAGTTGACGCCGGACATGGCCACCGTGCAGCAGGCCGACGGCCAGTGGCTGGAGGTCGAGGTACGTGATGTGGCCATTGGCGACTTGGTGCGGGTGCGCCCGGGCGAGCGCATCGGGCTGGATGGCGAGGTAGTAAACGGCCAATCCAGCGTCGATCAGGCGCCGATCACCGGTGAAAGCCTGCCGGTGGAGAAGGCGGCTGGCGACAAGCTGTTCGCCGGCACCATCAACCAGGCCGGGGCGCTTGAATACCGCGTCGGCGCCGCTGCCGGCCAGTCCACCCTGGCCCGGATCATCAAGGCCGTGGAAGAAGCCCAAGGCGCCCGCGCCCCGACCCAGCGTTTCGTTGATCAGTTCTCGCGCATCTACACCCCGGCCGTGTTCGCCGTGGCCCTGGCCGTGGCGTTGATTCCGCCATTGTTCATGGCCGGCGCCTGGTTCGACTGGGTTTACCGCGCGTTGGTGCTGCTGGTGGTCGCCTGTCCGTGCGCACTGGTGATTTCGACCCCGGTGACCATTGTCAGCGGCCTGGCTGCTGCCGCGCGCAAGGGCATCTTGATCAAGGGCGGGGTTTACCTGGAAGGTGGCCGCAAGCTGGACTTCCTGGCCCTGGACAAGACCGGCACCATCACCCACGGCAAGCCGGTGCAAACCGACAGCCAGGTACTCGACCCCAGGTTCGAAGGCCGCGCCCAGGCGCTTGCGGCAAGCCTTGCGGCGCGCTCGGACCACCCGGTCTCAGGCGCCATTGCCCAGTTTGCCAAGGCTGAAGGCCTGGCCATGGCCGAGGTCAGTGGCTTTGCTGCACTGGCCGGGCGGGGCGTGCGCGGGGATATCGGCGGCGTGACCTACCATTTGGGCAACCATCGCCTGGTCGAAGAACTGGGGCTGTGCTCGCCTGAGCTTGAGGCGCAACTGGATGTGTTGGAGCGCCAGGGCAAGACGGTGGTGTTGCTGCTCGACCGCAGCGGCCCGCTGGCGCTGTTCGCCGTAGCGGACACGGTCAAGGACAGCAGCCGCCAGGCCATTGCCGAACTGCATGCGCTGGGCATCAAGACAGTGATGCTGACCGGCGACAACCCGCACACGGCCCACGCTATTGCTGCGCAGGTGGGCATCGACCGTGCCGAGGGCAACCTGCTGCCGGCTGACAAGCTGCACAGCATCGAAGCGCTTTACGCCGAAGGCCACCGCGTTGGCATGGTGGGTGACGGTATCAACGATGCCCCGGCCCTGGCGCGGGCCGAGATCGGCTTTGCCATGGCAGCGGCCGGGACTGACACGGCTATCGAAACGGCGGATGTTGCGTTGATGGACGACGATCTACGCAAGATCCCGGCGTTTATCCGCCTGTCGCGTCAGAGCGCGGCGATTCTGTTGCAGAACATCGTGCTGGCGCTGGGGGTGAAGGCGGTCTTCCTGGCGATGACCTTTGCCGGCATGGCCACCTTGTGGATGGCCGTGTTCGCCGATATGGGCGTCAGTTTGCTGGTGGTGTTCAATGGGTTGCGCCTGTTGCGCAAGTGAATCTCCTTATGTAGGGCCGATGTCAGCCTTGTAGGAGCGGCCTTGTGCCGCGAAAGGGCTGCGTAGCAGCCCCGGCAATTGTGCATGAAGCCACGATCTCCGGGCCGCTACGCTGCCCTTTCGCGACACAAGGCCGCTCCTACACCGACTGCGTGACGAATGCAGTCGGGCCTGCCGAATCATAACTGCAGCACCAGCGCCTCCAGTTGCTCCTGGCGTTGCGCCTGGTTCAGCTTGGCGCCGGGGTTCAATGTCGACCACTGCGGGTGCGCCCGGGCCTTGCCCAGTGCCTCGGGCAGCTTGCCCTCGCGCCAGGTTTTTTCATCCCCAGCATTGAGCCTGATGCTGCCCTGCGCAGCATGCCCACGGCTTTCCAGCGCCACCATCAACTGCTGCTGACGCAGTGCCAGCAGCCGTAGCACGGTATCGTCGACGGTCAGCTCGCGCTGGCCCTTGAACTTGCCCAGCAGGCGCGAGCCATAGTTGCGTGCGGTCTGCAGTGCCCCTCCGGCAATCGCACCCGCCAGCGCCGCAGCGCCTAGCGTCAGGCCGCCCACCAGCAGGTCCACCCCCGCGCCCGCCGCCGCACCCGCCGCCACCCCGCTGCCCAGGCGCACGCCCAGCAGCTTGAGGGTTTCCGGGTTGAACAGGTCATCGCCCCAACGCCCGTCCAGCAGCGGCAGGTCGCCTGCATCGGCATCTTCGCGGCGGAACGCATACAGCTTGAGCAGCGCCTCGACGCAGCGTTGTTCACGCTGGCGCACGTCCTGGCGCAGGGCCTCGATGGCGAGGGCTTCGGCGGCAGGCTCTGCGGTCACGCTGCGCCGGCAGGCCGCGCAGTCCAGCAGCAGTTCGGCGATCAGCCGCTTGCCGCTTTGCTGGCGTGCCAGGCGCTGCGCCTGCTGGTCGTCGATCAGCCGTTGCAAGGCGGGGCGGGCGTCTTCGAGCATCAAGGCCAGGCTTTCGTACAGGCGCCGCTCGCCGTCCTCAGGCGGTGCCACGCTATCGAAGCGCACCAGCGCATGCAGGCCAAGGCGGGCCAAGGCCTCGCGCCACTCGGGCTCGCGGTGCTGCTGGCTGGCGACGAAGTTGAGCACCGGCAGCAAGGGCTTGCCGCAACTGGCCAGCACTTCCAGCTCGTCGCGGTACTTGGCAAGCACCGGCTCACGGGCGTCGATGACATACAAGCCGGCATGGCTGGCCAGCAACTGGCGCAACACCTTGGCCTCCTGTTCGAAACGCTGGCGGGCTTCGCTGCCTTGCAGAAAGCGTTCAAGCCGCGCCGGGCCATCCAGGCGTTCGCCGGGGCGGTCCAGGCGTTCGAGGTAGTCGAGCAGGGCGATGGCGTCCTCCAGCCCCGGTGTGTCGTACAGCTCCAACAGCGCTTCGCCCTCCACCGACAGGCGTGCGCCTTCGACATGGCGGGTGGTACTGGGGCGGTGCGAGACTTCGCCAAAGCCGACATCGCGGGTCAGCGTGCGCAGCAGCGAGGTCTTGCCGACGTTGGTGTGGCCGACGACGGCCAGTTTCAGCGGCTCAGTCATGGCCATGCTCCAGCCAGGTCAGGGGCGAGGTGTCGGCGTAGAGCAGGCCGAGGCGTTCCAGGGCTTCGTGCCAATCGCCCAGGCGAGCGGCGTCCAGCGTTTCACCCGGTTGCGGCGGCAACAGCCAGATGCGCGTGCTGGCGGCGTTGCGCGCCAGTTCCGCGAGCAATGCCAGGGTGCCGCGATCCGGCGAGCGGCGCGGGTCGCAGGCGATGGCCAGGCGCGCTGGGGGGAAGCGGCTTAGTTGTTCGAGCAGCTTGTTGCGCGACTCGCGGCTGTCCAGCACCCCGGCATTGCTAATGCCCGCGGCCAGGGCGGGTGGCCATGGGCGCTGGTCATCCAGCTCGAGCCCGACCAGCAAGGCGCCGGTGCTGGCGCTATCGAGCTGGCCGGCCTCGAAGTGCGGCAGGTGTTCGGGGGCTGCATCCTGTACCCCGATGCGTTCGCTGCTGGGCATCAGGGCGTCGCGCAATTGCGCGTAGCCGGGCAGGTTGAGGTCCAGAGCCAGGCGCTCGCGGCCCTGGCGCCAGCGCCACAGGCACAGTGCGGCCAGCAGCAAGCGAGGCAGCAAGCCGTACACCAGCACCACGCCCAGCAGCCAGCTGGCCCAGGCTTGGCGCGCTGCATCCACAGCAGGCTGGGTAGCGCCGCTGGCGCGAATCAGCGCCTCGTCGGGGATGGCAAAACCCAGCAGCGCAGGCAGGGCCCCGAGCGCCTGGGTGAGGCTGATGAACGGCTCGGCCGCCAGCAGCGTGGTTTCCCAGACAAACCCGTAGCGCCGCGCAGCCAGCAGCGCCAGCAGCATCGCCAGTGCGCTGAGCATGACCAGCAGCCACAGGCCATGCACCAGCAGCCCGAGCAGCCAGCGGTTCAGGCGCTGGCGCTGCAACAGCACCAGCAGCGCCGGGGCCAGTTGCGCGGCCTTGGCGTCGCGGGCCAGGCGCTCGCTAAGCCACAGCCATAGCCGGCCAAGCGTTGCCCCGTGCTCGCCGGCAAAGCAGAAACCCAGCGCCCAGCCGCCCAGCAGCAACACGTTGAGCCCGAGCAGGCTGCCCAGCGCCCAGAACACGTTCACCGGGCGCAGGCCATCGCCCAGTGCCGCCAGGCCCAGGCCGGCGCCGCTGAGCACGGCGGCAAGCATCAGCGCCAACAGCGCCAGGCGCGCGCCCTGCTTCCAGTGGCGCAGCGCGGTGCTCATGCCGTCACGTTCGGCCAGCCACAGGGCACGGGTTTCAATGCGGGCGGCCAGGTCGCCGCCTTGTTGCCGGGCGCGGCGGTTGGCCTCCTGGTCGTCCAGGGGCCCGGCGTGTTCTTCGCGCAGGCGCACCGCTTCGGTGAGCCAGCGCTTGTCGAGTGGGGACTGTGGCGTCACAAGCTCTTCCAATGCACAGGTCAGGGGGCAAGCATAACCCACGTGCCCGATGCTATCCTCGCCGGCATGACGACCTCACTCCCCCTCAGCCTGATCGCCGCCCTCGCGCAGAACCGTGTGATCGGCATCGACAACTCCATGCCCTGGCACCTGCCGGGGGACTTCAAGTACTTCAAGGCCACCACCCTCGGCAAGCCGATCATCATGGGCCGCAAGACCTGGGATTCGCTCGGCCGGCCGCTGCCGGGGCGGCTGAATATCGTGGTCAGCCGTCAACCGGGGTTGCAGCTCGATGGCGCAGAGGTATTTGCGTCGCTTGAGCAGGCGCTGGTGCGTGCCGAGCAATGGGCACGTGCGCAGGGTGTTGCCGAGCTGATGCTGATTGGCGGTGCGCAGTTGTACACGCAGGCGCTGGAGAAGGGGCTGGTGAGCCGGATGTACCTGACCCGCGTGGAACTTGAGCCCGAAGGTGATGCCTGGTTCCCGGCGTTTGACGAGGCGCATTGGCAATTGGCGTCGAGTGAAGCGCAGGCCGAGGAAGGCAAGCCTGGCTATCACTTCGAAGTTTGGAACAAGCGCTAAGGGGCGCAGGCACGCCCCTCGGCACAGCGGGTCAGCTATGGCTCAGCTGACCCTGCTCATCGCTCGCCAGCACCTGCCGGTCGGTCTGCTTGAGCAACTGGCTGGTCACCACACCGGCAGTCATCGAGCCGTTCACGTTAAGCGCCGTGCGGCCCATGTCGATCAGCGGCTCGACCGAAATCAGCAGCGCCACCAGCTCCACCGGCAGGCCCATGGCCGGCAGCACGATCAGCGCCGCGAAGGTAGCGCCGCCGCCGACGCCGGCCACTCCGGCCGAACTCAGGGTGACGATGGCCACCAAGGTGGCAATCCACAGTGGGTCGAAGGTATCGATGCCCACCGCCGGGGCGACCATCACCGCCAGCATTGCCGGGTACAGGCCGGCGCAGCCGTTCTGGCCGATGGTGGCGCCAAACGAGGCGCTGAAGCTTGCGATTGACTGCGGCACACCCAGGCGCTGGGTCTGCGCCTCGATGTTCAGCGGGATGCTGGCAGCGCTGGAGCGGCTGGTAAAGGCGAAGGTCAGCACCGGCCACACCTTGCGCAGAAAACGCAGCGGGCTGACGCCGGTCAGCGCCAGGACTACCCCGTGCACCACGAACATCAGGCCCAGGCCGATGTACGACACCACCACGAAGCTGCCCAGTTTGAGGATGTCCTCAAGGTTGGAGCTGGCCACCACCTTGGTCATCAACGCCAGTACGCCGTAGGGGGTGAGTTTCATCACCAGGCGCACCAGGCGCATTACCCAGGCTTGCAGCACGTCAATGGCCGACAGTGCGCGTTGGCCCTTGTCCTTGTCGTCCTTGATCAGTTGCAGCGCCGCCAGGCCCAGGAACACCGCAAAGATCACCACGCTGATGATCGAGGTGGGTTTGGCCCGCGCCAGGTCGCCCACCGGGTTGCTGGGGATGAACGACAGCAGCAGTTGCGGGATGTTGAGGTCGGCGACCTTGCCGGCGTAATCGCTGTTGATGGCCTGCAGGCGGGCGCTTTCCTGTACACCGGCCACCAGCCCTTCGGCGCTCAGGCCAAACAGGTTGGTCAGCAGCACGCCGATCAGCGCGGCGATGGCGGTGGTCAGCAACAGCGTACCGATGCTCAGCACGCTGATGCGGCCAAGGCTTGAAGCGTTGTGCAGGCGGGCCACGGCGCTGAGGATCGAGGCGAAGATCAGCGGCATGACGATCATCTGCAACAGGCCCACATAGCCGTTGCCGACCAAGTCGAGCCAACCGATGGTGGCCTTGAGCACCGGGTTGCCGGCGCCGTAGATCGTGTGCAGCACCAGGCCGAAGCAGACGCCCAGTACCAGGCCCAGCAGCACCTTCCTGGCCAGGCTCCAGTCAGTGTGGCGGGTTTGCGACAGGCCCAGCAGCAGCGCCAGGAAGGCCAGGAGGTTGAGAGACAGGGGCAGGTTCATTGCAGCTCCGAAAAATGCAAAAAGAGGCATCGCCTCTGTGAGCGATTGCGAACGTAAATGCTAACAGTCTGAAAACAAACGAATTTATACCGAAAGGTAATGTGTATGGGCGGTTATGGAATAACGCCTTGTCGTTTTTGGCAATCAACATGGCGTTTAGAGGCGCCCCAGGGTCGGTGGTAAAGGTGCGTTTTTCGGCAAGCCGGTCTAGGGTTGAACGGCCACGTTACTGGGAGACCCGCATATGAAGTCTGCTCCAAAACTGATTGCCGGCGGCCTTGCGCTGTTGCTCAGCGCCAGCAGTTGGGCGGCGACCGAGCTGAAACATTGGCCACCCGAGGCTGCCAGGCAGCTCGATGCGATGATTGCCGCCAACGCCAACAAGGGCAACTACGCGGTGTTCGACATGGACAACACCAGCTATCGCTACGACCTTGAAGAGGCGTTGCTGCCGTTCATGGAGAACAAGGGGCTGTTGACCCGCGACAAGCTCGACCCTTCGCTCAAACTGATCCCGTTCAAGGACAGCGCGGGGCACAAGGAAAGCCTGTACAGCTACTACAACCGGCTGTGCGAAATCGACGATATGGTCTGCTACCCCTGGGTTGCCCAGGTGTTCTCGGGCTATACCCTCAAAGAATTGAAGGTGCAGGTCGATGAATTGATGGCCTCGACCAAGCCGGTGCCGGCCACTTATTTTGAGGGTGACCAGGTCAAGGCCATCGAGGTGCAGCCGCCGAAGGTCTTCACCGGCCAGGCCGAGCTTTACAACAAGCTGATGGAAAACGGCATCGAGGTGTACGTGATCTCGGCTGCCTCTGAAGAGCTGGTGCGCATGGTCGCCTCAGACCCCAAGTACGGCTACAAGGTCAAACCGCAGAACGTCATCGGCGTCAGCCTGTTGCTCAAGGACCGCGCCAACGGTCAGCTGACTACCGCACGCAAGCAGATCAGCGCCGGCCACTACGATGCCAAGGCCAACGAAAACCTCGAACTGACCCCGTACCTGTGGACCCCCGCCACCTGGATGGCTGGCAAGCAGGCGGCAATTCTCACGTACATCGATGAGTGGAAGAAACCCGTGCTGGTGGGTGGCGACACCCCGACCAGTGATGGCTACATGCAGTTTCACGGGGTGGATGTGGGCAAGGGCGGCGTGCACCTGTGGATAAACCGCAAGGCCAAGTACATGGACCAGTTGAACGGGATGATTACCCGTAATGCGGCGGCGCAGGCCAAGGAAGGGCTGGCGGTGACGGCAGACAAGAACTGGGTGATCGTGACGCCTGAGCAGATCCAGTAAAGGCACCCGGTCACTTGTAGGAGCGGCCTTGTGTCGCGAAGGGCTGCGAAGCAGCCCCAGGATCTCGACCTTATGCAATATCCCCGGGGCTGCTTCGCAGCCC
>NZ_JABWRG010000145.1:0-8982 GCF_014268825.1 Pseudomonas sp. SWRI51
GCAAGCCCGCTCCCACGTTTCGATGTAAATCAGTCAGTTAGCGTTTGTTCTATGAGAGCTGGCGACAGCCTGCGATGAGGCCATAACAGGTTTGCACAAAACCATAGAGCCTCCCACAGAGCAGGCAACGCAATACAAGTAAGGGGCCGTTATCCGGCCCCTTCTTCATTTCAGCAGTCGGTCAATTCCAGAAAGACCGCCGCCAAACGCTCCAGCCCTGTCTGGTCCGCTTCACTGAAGCGGCCGACCTTGGGGCTGTCCAAGTCAAGTACGCCGATCAAGCGGCCGTCCTTCAGCAGCGGGATCACCAGCTCGCTGTTCGACGCACTGTCACAGGCGATATGCCCCGGGAAAGCATGCACATCTTCAACCCGCTGGGTCACCCGCGTGGCCGCCGCCGCCCCGCATACGCCCCTGCCGAACGGAATACGCACACAAGCCACCTGCCCCTGGAATGGGCCCAGCACTAACTGTTCGTTGCGGTTCAGGTAGAAACCCGCCCAATTCAGGTCGTCGACCTGGTTATACAAAAAAGCTGAAAACTGCGCGGCATTGGCAATGAAGTCGCGCTCATCGGCGAACAATGCCTGCACTTGCGCAGCCAGCAGGTCGTAGCCATCGAGGCCTTTACCACTGGCGTTGAGGTCGATCATTTATTTCTGCTCCAGCAATTGCAGCCCGACCCAGTAGCGGGCGAACTGATAGGCACAGCGGCCATTACGGTTGCCGCGCCCGGTAGCCCAGCGCACGGCGAGTATTTCGAGTGCTTCGGTACGTTCCCAGGCAAGCCCGGCCGGGCGCGCCAACTGGCCGATCCAGTGCTCGACCACATTCAGGAAGTGTTCTTGGCTGAACGGGTAGAACGACAGCCACAGGCCAAACCGGTCGGACAAGGCAATCTTGTCTTCTACCGCTTCATTGGGGTGCAGCTCGCCGTCGACCATCTTCCAGTTTTCGTTGTCGCTCTGCTTTTCGGGCACCAGGTGGCGGCGGTTGGAGGTGGCGTACAGCAGCACGTTATCAGGCGCCTGTTCAAGCGAGCCATCGAGCACGCTCTTGAGCACGCGGTAGTCGCCCTCCCCGGCTTCGAACGACAAGTCGTCGCAAAACAGAATGAAGCGCTGCGGCAATTTTTGCAGTTGCTCGACCACCCGCGGCAGGTCGGCCAGGTGATCGCGCTCGATTTCGATCAGGCGCAAGCCGGCGCCTGCGTGCTCGGCCAGCAAGGCACGCACCAACGACGATTTGCCGGTACCACGCGAGCCCCACAGCAGCGCGTGGTTGGCCGGCAGGCCGTTGATGAACTGGTGGGTATTGCGGCCGAGCTGTTCGCACTGTTTGTCGACGCCGATCAGGTCGGACAAGCGCATGTCCAGGCTGACCTCAAGCGGCAGCAGGTAACCGCTGCGGCCATCACGCTGCCAACGGGCGGCAAGGGTTTGCGACCAGTCGATGTGCGGGCGTGGCGCAGGCAGCAAAGGTTCCAGGCGCGCCAGTACCGATTCGGCGCGGTCGAGAAAAGCGATGAGGCGGGGTTCCATTGAGGCTCCTGAAGTGAACAGCTTTACGCCAGTAGCGGGGGCTGATCGGCTATGCTTGCGCAGCGCACGGAGCAAACCACTGGCTTGGGGCCCATGGATATAAAGTTCACCAATCGTCTGTCATACAAGCAAGCCCGATTGACAGTCCTGGTCGGCTTCATCCTGGGAACATTGCTCAGCCTTATCCAGATCGGCATCGATTATGCCAGCGAAGACGCGTCCATCAACCGTGAAATTCGCACGCTGCTGAAGATCAGCCACGACACCGCCTCGCGCATTGCCTACAACATCGACACCGAACTTGCCCAAGAGCTCACCGGCGGCCTGCTCAAGTCACCGGCGCTGATCCGCGCCCGGCTGATCGACAACAACGACACCGTGCTGGCCGATGTCCAGCGCCCGCGCCTGGAAAGCCGCTACCGGCCGCTGTCTGACTTTCTGTTCGGTGAGCAGCGCCAGTTCCAGGACCGCCTGTACCTGGCGCACCTGCCTGGCGAGTACCTCGGCACGCTGTACCTGGACGTCGACACCTATGCCTTCGGCGGGCGTTTTCTCGACCGCGCCGGCATCACCCTGTTCAACGGTTTTGCCCGCAGCCTGGTGCTCACCGGCATCCTGCTTGGGCTGTTCTACCTGATGCTGACCAAGCCCTTGGTGACGGTCATCGGCGCCCTCAGTGGTGGCGATGCACGCGTACCTAGGCAAACCCGCGTCGAGTGCCCGAGCGGCCACGAGAACGACGAGATCGGCGTGCTGGTCAAAGTCGCCAACCAGCAATTTGTCAGCATGGCCACCGAGATCCAGCAGCGGCGCAATGCAGAAAACCGGCTGACCCAGTACCTGAATGAACTCGAAGACATCGTCTCGGCGCGCACCGACGAGCTCAAAGCCATCAACCACCGCCTGAGCCAGTCCAACCAGGAACTCGAAGATGCCCGCCAGCGCGCCCTGGACATGGCCCATGCGCGCGCAGCGTTTCTGGCCAACATGAGCCACGAGATCCGCACCCCACTCAATGGCATGCTGGGCATGATCGCCCTGGCCGTGGACGGCCCGCTGGCCGCCGAGCAGCGCCAGCAGCTGGCGATTGCCCACGATTCGGGCAAGGTGCTGGTCGAGTTGCTCAACGATATTCTCGACCTGTCCAAGTTCGACGCCGGCCAGCTTGAACTCGAACGCATCCCCTTTGACCTCGGGGCGATGGTGGAGGACACCGCCAACCTGCTGTCGCAGAACGCTGCCGCCAGCGTGGAGCTGACCTGCCTGATTGATGCCGACTTCCCCAGCAGCGTGCTCGGCGACCCCACGCGGGTGCGCCAAATTGTCAGCAACCTGCTGTCCAATGCGCTCAAGTTCACCCGCTTCGGCCGGGTGGACATCCGCCTGCACAGCATCGTCGGCGGGGTACGCATCGAAGTCAGCGACACTGGCATCGGCATCCCCGAGGACGCGCAAGCGCGGATCTTCCAGCCTTTCACCCAGGCTGGGGCCGGCATCACCCGCCAGTTCGGCGGCACCGGGCTGGGCCTGGCGCTGACGCGCAACCTGTGCAAGGCCATGCAGGGTCACCTGCACATCCAGTCGCGAAGCGGCTTCGGCAGCTGCTTCAGCGCCGACCTGCCGCTGCCGCCACACACCGAGGCAATTGCACCTGCGCCATTGGTCGGGCGCGTGATTTCGCTGGGCAACAGCACAAGCGGCCTGACCGAACTGCTGCAGACGCTGCTGCCCCGCTGGGGGCTTGAGCATGCACATTTCGACAGCGCCGCCGACATCATCGGCGCAGCCCCTGACCTGCTGATAACCGATGACCTGGAGCAGGTGCTGCAACTGCGCCCAGCCATCGCCGCGCCGATCCTGCTGGCCACCGCCTATGGCAGTTTTCTGCCAAGCGAGCAGACAGCGCAACTGGCGCCGCTGTATCAACTGGCCCGGCCATTGGCCCGCAACGCCCTGTACCAGACCCTGCGCCGCACGCTGCTGGGCGAGCCGAGCTTGGCCTTGCCGAGCCCAGCCCCCGGCGAGCAGCCACTGCGCGCGCGCATTTTGCTGGTCGAGGACAACCCAGTGAACCAGATGGTAGCCAAAGGCATGCTGATCAAACTGGGCTGCCAGGTGCAGATCGCCGCCCAAGGCGCAGAAGCCTTGGAGTGCCTGGAGCGCGAGTGCTTCGACATGGTGCTGATGGACTGCAACATGCCGGTGATGGATGGCTATGAAGCCAGCCGGCGCATCCGCCAGGGCGGCCGCTGGCCCGACCTGCCCATCGTCGCCCTGACCGCCAACGCCATGCCCGAGGAGCGTGAGCGATGCCGCGCCGCCGGCATGAACGACTATCTGGCCAAGCCGTTTCGGCGCGAAGAGCTACTGGCGCTGATCGAGCACTGGGTGCCGATCAGCGGCTGAGCAGGCGTTCGATATCGGCCTTGAGTGCCTGCGGCTTGGTCGCTGGCGCATAGCGGGTGACCTTGCCGGTGGCCGGGTCGAAGAGGAACTTGGTGAAGTTCCACTTGATCTTCTGCGTGCCCAGCACGCCTGGGGCCCGGCGCTTGAGTTCGGCGAACAGCGGATGAGTGGCCGGGCCATTGACCTCGACCTTGCGAAACAGTGGAAAGGTCACACCGAAGTTGAGCTCGCAGAACTGCGCGATTTCCCGCGCATCACCCGGCTCCTGCTTGCCGAACTGATTGCAGGGGAAGCCCAGCACCACCAGGCCCCGGCCCTGATACTGCTGCCACAGCCCTTCCAGGCCTTGGTACTGCGGGGTAAAACCGCACTGGCTGGCGGTATTGACCACCAGCAGCGCCTTGCCAGTAAAGTCGGCGAGGGTCTTGTGCTCCCCGCCAAGGGTAATGCAGGGGGTGTCCAGCAGTGCATCGGCCATGGGCGCTCTCCAGATTAGTCGCGGGGTTTGAAATCCAGGCACACCGAGTTGATGCAGTAGCGCAAGCCAGTCGGCGGCGGGCCATCGGGGAACACATGGCCCAGGTGCGCGTCGCACTGCGCGCAGGTGACTTCGGTGCGGATCATGCCGTGGGAGGTATCGCGGATCTCGATCATCGCGCTTTCATCAAGCGGCGCGTAGAAGCTTGGCCAGCCGCAGCCGGAGTCGAACTTGGTGTGGGCGTCGAACAACGCAAGGTCGCAGCAGATGCAGTGATACACGCCGTCGCGGCGCTCGCTGTTGTACTTGCCACTGAACGGCCGTTCGGTGCCCTTCAGGCGGCACACCTGGTATTGCTCGGGGTCGAGCATGGCGCGCCACTCGTCCAGTGTCTTGTCGATCTTTTGCATAAGCACCTCGGCAGGCTGAATTTCACCTCGCGCCGGCTTTTCCCTGGCGCGGGTGGCACGTATATTAGTTGGCTTCGTGCGCAAGGGGCCAAGTCTGGCATCCGCGCCCCGCCCTTTCAAACCTTTAGACGGCGGCGCGCCGCGTATTCTCAATCGGGATCTCATCATGCAGTTCAGCAAATCGAACAAGCTCGCCAATGTCTGCTACGACATTCGCGGCCCAGTGCTCAAGCACGCCAAACGCCTGGAAGAGGAAGGCCATCGCATCCTCAAGCTGAACATCGGCAACCCGGCACCGTTTGGTTTCGAGGCGCCGGACGAAATCCTCCAGGACGTCATCCGCAACCTGCCCACCGCCCAAGGCTACAGCGACTCCAAAGGCCTGTTCAGTGCGCGCAAGGCGGTGATGCAGTACTGCCAGCAGAAGCAGATCGAAGGCGTCGGCATCGAGGACATCTACTTGGGCAACGGCGTCTCCGAGCTGATCGTGATGTCGATGCAGGCGCTGCTCAACAACGGTGACGAGGTGCTGATCCCGGCGCCTGACTACCCGCTGTGGACCGCCGCGGTGAGCCTGGCTGGCGGCAAGCCGGTGCACTACCTGTGCGACGAGCAGGCCGACTGGTTCCCCGACCTCGACGACATCAAGGCCAAGATCACCCCGAACACCAAGGCCCTGGTGATCATCAACCCGAACAACCCGACGGGCGCTGTGTACTCCACCGAGCTGCTGCTGGGCATGCTCGAGCTGGCCCGCCAGCACAACCTGGTAGTGTTCTCCGACGAGATCTACGACAAGATTCTCTACGACGAAGCCGTGCACATCAGCACCGCCTCCCTGGCCCCCGACCTGCTGTGCCTGACCTTCAACGGGCTGTCCAAGTCGTACCGCGTGGCGGGCTTCCGTTCCGGCTGGCTGATCATCTCCGGGCCCAAGCACAACGCGCAAAGCTATATCGAGGGCATCGACATGCTGGCCAACATGCGCCTGTGCGCCAACGTGCCGGCCCAACACGCCATCCAGACCGCGCTGGGCGGCTACCAGAGCATCAACGACCTGGTACTGCCGCCAGGGCGCCTGCTGGAGCAGCGCAACCGCACCTACGAGCTGCTCAACGACATCCCGGGCGTCAGTTGCGTCAAGCCGATGGGCGCGCTGTATGCGTTCCCGCGGATCGACCCCAAGGTCTGCCCGATCTTCAACGACGAGAAGTTCGCCCTTGACCTGTTACTGTCCGAGAAGCTGCTGATTGTTCAGGGCACCGCGTTCAACTGGCCGTGGCCAGACCACTTCCGCGTGGTCACCCTGCCGCGTGTAGACGACCTGGAGCAGGCCATCGGCCGCATCGGCAACTTCCTGCGCACATACTCGCAGTAACGGTTGCCGTTATCGCAAGCTGCCGCTGCCGATGTTGTGCAAACGGGCGGCAGCCTGCGATAGCCGGGGTTATTCTTACATCCTGCAACGCTCTATCCCACAGCCGCTTCAGCATCCTCTGCCATACTCCTCGCGTACACAGTTTGAAATAGTCCCCCGATTGAATCGGCGGCACCTCCCCCTTATATACCCCCGCAGCAAGCAACAATTTCATCCGTCAGGAGATCGTCAAAACCATGATGCGCATTCTGCTGTTTCTAGCCACCAACCTTGCGGTGGTGCTGGTTGCAAGCATTACCCTGAGCCTGTTCGGTTTCAACGGGTTCATGGCTGCCAACGGGGTCAACCTCGACCTTGGCAAGCTGCTGGTGTTCTGCGCCGTGTTCGGTTTCGCCGGTTCCCTGGTCTCGCTGTTCATCTCCAAGTGGATGGCGAAGATGAGCACCGGTACGCAGATCATTACCCAGCCACGCACCCGCCATGAGCAATGGCTGCTGCAGACCGTCGAGCAGCTATCCCGCGAAGCCGGCATCAAGATGCCCGAGGTGGGTATTTTCCCGGCCTACGAGGCCAACGCCTTCGCCACCGGCTGGAACCGCAACGATGCCTTGGTAGCGGTATCGCAAGGTTTGCTCGAGCGGTTTTCGCCCGATGAAGTGCGGGCGGTGCTGGCCCACGAGATCGGCCACGTGGCCAACGGCGACATGGTCACCATGGCGCTGGTGCAGGGCGTGGTGAACACATTCGTGATGTTCTTTGCCCGCATCATCGGCAACTTCGTCGACCGGGTTATCTTCAAGAACGAAAACGGCCACGGTATCGCCTACTTCGTCGCCACCATCGTCGCGGAACTTGTGCTTGGCATTCTGGCCAGCATCATCGTCATGTGGTTCTCGCGCCGCCGCGAGTTCCGCGCCGACGAAGCCGGTGCACAGCTGGCCGGCACGGGCGCGATGATCGGCGCCTTGCAGCGCCTGCGCTCGGAACAGGGCTTGCCGGTCCATATGCCAGACACCCTGAAGGCCTTCGGTATCAATGGCGGCCTGAAGCAGGGCCTGGCCGGCCTGCTGATGAGCCACCCGCCGCTGGAAGAGCGCATCGACGCACTGCGTCGTCGCGGTTGATTGCAACGCCCCTGCAGGAGCGGCCTCGTGCCGCTCCTGCACAGGCTCAGCGTTGCAGCAGGTAGGCTCGCTCGATCAAGCTGCCGACGCCCGCCTTCTGGTACTTCGGGCTTGTGTCGATAATCTGCTGCGCTTCAACCTCCTGCACCTGCCACTGTGCAAAGCCGCTGCGCACTTCATCATCTGCCACGGCAAATGGCGGGCCGTCGAGCAGCGACTGATCGTAGTCCAGCGTCACCAGCAAGCCTTTACAGGCAGGCAGCAGCTCATCAAGCAACGCCATATAGCGCTGGCGCATTGCCAATGGCAGCGCGATCAGCGCAGCGCGGTCGTAAAGTGCAGTGCAGCCGGCCACATCCTTCGCACGCAGCGCAAAAATATCCCCGCACCACACCTCAAGCTCACCACTGCGCCACACCTCGAATGCACCTTGGCGGGTCACTTCAGGCGCAAGCCCATTTTCGCTGAACAAACTCTTCACCGCCTGGGCCGATAGCTCCACACCCAGCACCCGATGGCCCTGGCCCGCCAGCCAGAGCAGATCCAGGCTCTTGCCACACAGCGGCACCAGAACACGGGCAGCGGGTTCCAGGCCCAAGGTGGGCCAATGGGTTTGCAGATAAGGGTTGACCTGGGGCTGGTGAAAACCGATCTGATTGTCCGCCCATCGCTTGTGCCAGAACGTCGACTCCATGATTTCTCCAGGTTTTTCGATAAATAGCCGTAAAAACTTATATTGGAACTCGATCATCGCCTGATCGAAGATGACTGCATCTTACCTTCAGGACCCCTACAATGCTGCCAAGCCTGTTCATTTCCCACGGATCGCCCATGCTCGCCTTGCAGCCCGGCGCCAGCGGGCCGGCACTGGCCGAGCTGGCCAACGCCCTGCCCCGGCCCAAGGCGGTCGTGCTGGTGTCGGCGCATTGGGAAAGCCGCGACCTGCTAGTGATGAGCAACCCACAACCGGCTACCTGGCACGATTTCGGCGGTTTCCCACAGGCGCTTTACGCGGTGCAATACCCAGCGCCAGGAGCGCCTGCGCTGGCGCAACGCGTCGCCGACCTGCTCGGGGCCAAGCTCGACGCCCAGCGCCCGTTCGACCACGGTAGCTGGGTGCCGCTGTCGCTGATGTACCCGCAGGCTGAAATCCCGGTCATTCAGGTGTCGCTGCCCAGCCAAGCGGGCCCCGCACTGCAGTTAAAGGTGGGTGCTGCGCTGGCCGCCTTGCGCGGCGAAGGCATTCTGTTGATCGGCTCGGGCAGTATCACCCACAACCTGGGCGAACTGGACTGGCACGCAGGGCCCGACACCATCGAGCCGTGGGCACTGGCGTTTCGCGATTGGGTGGTGGAAAAGCTGCAAGCCGATGACCGCCAGGCGCTGCTGGAATACCGCCAGCAGGCGCCGTTTGCGGTGCGCAGTCACCCGAGCGATGAGCACTTGCTGCCGCTGTTTTTTGCCCTGGGGGCGGGAGAGCGGTTCAGCATCGTCCACCAGGGCTTCACCCTGGGGGCGTTGGGGATGGACATCTACCGGTTCGACTGAAGGACGCCATCGCAGGCTATCGCCAGACATATCTCCTTGTGGCGAGCTCCCTTGTGGCGAGCGGGCTTGTCCCGCGTTGGGCTGCGCAGCAGCCCCT
>NZ_JABWRG010000146.1:0-8601 GCF_014268825.1 Pseudomonas sp. SWRI51
GCGCAGCGGCCCCAGCATTTTGTCAGGCCTGAGAATGCTGGGGCCGCTGCGCTGCCCTCTCGCGACACAAGGCCGCTCCTACAGGGCTCCACGCTGGCCTTTGGGCCGGCGCAAGAATCTAGCTGTTGTGGGAGCCTCCCATGTTGAACACCCTTCTACCCATCCTGCTGTTCACCGCCCTCGCGCTGGCGGTGCTCGGCGCCCTGCGCCGGGTGCGCATGTGGCGGCGGGGCCGGCCGAGCCCGGTCAACCTGCTGGCCGGCTTGCTGGCCATGCCGCGTCGCTACCTGGTGGACCTGCACCATGTGGTCGAGCGCGACAAGTACATGTCCAAGACCCACGTCGCCACGGCCGGCGGGTTTGTGTTGTCGGCGGTGCTGGCGGTGCTGGTGCATGGTTTTGGCCTGCACAACCAGATCCTCGGCTACGCCCTGCTGGTGGCAACCGTCATCATGTTCAGCGGCGCGCTGTTCGTCTTCAAACGCCGGCTGAACCCGCCATCGCGCCTGTCCAAAGGCCCGTGGATGCGCCTGCCGAAAAGCCTGCTGATGTTTGCCGCGAGCTTCTTCATTGCGACGTTGCCGGTGGCCGGCATCCTGCCCGAAGGCACCGGCGGCTGGGTGCTGGTCGCGGTGCTGGGGGTTGGTGTGCTGTGGGGTGTGTCCGAGCTGTTCTTCGGCATGACCTGGGGCGGGCCGATGAAGCACGCCTTCGCCGGCGCCCTGCACCTGGCCTGGCACCGCCGCGCCGAACGCTTCGGCGGCGGCCGCTCCACCGGCCTCAAGCCATTGGACCTCGAAGACCGCAGCGCGCCGCTGGGCGTGGAAAAACCGGCTGACTTCACCTGGAACCAACTGCTTGGCTTCGACGCCTGCGTGCAGTGCGGCAAGTGCGAAGCGATGTGCCCGGCGTTTGCTGCTGGCCAGCCGCTTAACCCGAAAAAACTCATCCAGGACATGGTCATTGGCCTGGCCGGTGGCACCGACGCCAACTTTGCCGGCAGCCCGTACCCGGGCAAACCGCTGGGCGAGCATGGCGGCCACCCGCATCAGCCGATCGTCAACGGCCTGGTCGATGCCGAAACCCTGTGGTCGTGCACCACTTGCCGCGCCTGCGTTGAAGAGTGCCCGATGATGATCGAGCACGTTGACGCCATCGTCGACATGCGCCGCCACCTGACCCTGGAGAAAGGCGCCACCCCGAACAAAGGCGCCGAGGTACTCGACAACCTGATCGCCACCGACAACCCAGGCGGCTTCGCTCCGGGCGGGCGGATGAACTGGGCGGCCGACCTCAGCCTCAAGCTGATGGCCGATGTGAAAACCACCGAAGTGCTGTTCTGGGTGGGCGACGGCGCCTTCGACATGCGCAACCAGCGCACCCTGCGCGCGTTCGTCAAAGTGCTTAAAGCGTCGGGCGTGGACTTTGCCGTGCTGGGCCTCGAAGAGCGCGACAGCGGCGATGTGGCCCGGCGCCTGGGTGATGAGGCGACCTTCCAGCAACTGGCCAGGCGTAACATCCAGACGCTGGCCCAGTACCGCTTCCAACGCATCGTCACCTGCGACCCGCACAGCTTCCATGTGCTGAAGAACGAGTACGGCGCCTTGGGCGGCGAGTACCAGGTGCAGCACCACAGCACCTACATCGCTGAACTGATCGCAGCAGGCAAGCTCAACCTTGGCCAGCACAAGGGCGGCAGCGTCACCTATCACGACCCCTGCTACCTGGGCCGCTACAACGGTGAGTACGAAGCCCCGCGTGAAGTGCTCAGGGCATTGGGTATCGAAGTGCGGGAAATGGAACGTTCCGGCTTCCGGTCCCGTTGCTGCGGCGGCGGCGGCGGTGCGCCGATCACCGACATTCCCGGCAAGCAGCGTATTCCCGACATGCGTATGGACGACATCCGCGAAACCGAGGCAGAGCTTGTGGCCGTGGGTTGCCCGCAGTGCACCGCGATGCTCGAAGGCGTGGTCGAACCGCGCCCACAGATCAAGGACCTTGCGGAGCTTGTGGCCGATGTGCTGATCGAACAAGACGCCCCGGCCCCGGCAGCGTCCCCTGCTGCCAAACGTGAACCTGCGGAGGTGCATTGATGAGCGACATCATCCGCCGCGACCCACGCGCCGAGTGGATCGCCCGTAACCGCCTGCACCCGCTGCATGCGGCCATGCAGACGCAACAAACCAGCTGGATGGGCCCCAATGGGCTGCTGCGCAAGAACCCCCATGCGCTGGCTGCAGGGTTTATCGGCCCTGCGGGGATCAAGCGTATCGACCGCAGCGGCGCCCAGCAGGGCACCGGTGTTGGCGGCCGGCGCGCGGCGGCTGCCGAGGTGCAGCTGCCGCTGCACCAGGTGGCAGAGCCTGCGTTCTACATCGCCGTGGTGCCGGACATGGTCGGTGGCCGCCTCGGCAGCCACGACCGCGACCTGCTGGGCCTGGCCCACAGCCTGGCCGGCAGCGACGGCGCGGTACTGGCCATCGTGTTTGGCGAACACAAGGAGAGCAACTTTTCCACAGCCGGGGTCGACCGCTTGCTGGTCGTCGAGGGCGAGGCGTTTGAAGGCTATGCACCTGAGCAGTTGGTGCAAGGCTTGCGGGCTGTGGATAACCAGTTTGCACCGCGCCACTGGTTGCTGCCCGACAGCCGTACCGGCGGTGGCGAACTGGGCCGGCGTTTTGCTGCGGCCTTGGGCGAGCGCCCGGCGACGCGAGTCTGGCAGGTCAAGGACGGCCAGTGCATCGGCCGCGCCGGCGCTGGCCAGCAGGATGTCCAGCGCGCCGTGCCACGGTTGATTCTGGCAGCTGCCGAATGCGCAGAGCCGGTCAGCGAAACCCGCCATGAAGCGCTGCCGGTGGAGTTGTCCACAGGCGTGGCGCGCAGCCTGTCGCGCATCGAGGACCTCGGTTCCGTTGCGGTCGACCCTGCGGCCATCGCCATGGCCGAGGCTGAGTTCATCGTCTCGGGCGGCAACGGCGTCAAGGATTGGGACCTTTACCACCAGGCCACGGCAGCACTTGGCGCTACCGAAGGTGCGTCGCGGGTGGCGGTGGACGACGGCTTCATGCCGCGCAACCGCCAGGTCGGTGCCACCGGCACCTGGGTCACGGCGCGGGTCTACATGGCGGTGGGTATCTCTGGAGCGATCCAGCATTTGCAGGGTATCGGCGCCTGCGACAAGGTAGTGGCGGTGAACATGGACCCTGGCTGCGACATGATCAAACGGGCTGACCTGTCGGTGATTGGCGACAGCTCGGCGATTCTCAAGGCGCTGATCGAGGCTGTGGAAAACTTCCGCAGCGGCGCTCAGCGCGACGCGGCATAAGGGCACGAGCATGAGTACGAAAGTCATCAGCCTGGTCTCGATCGGTGCCCACCCAAGCTCTGGCCGCGCCCGCCGCGCCGAGCAGGATGCACGCGCCGTGGAGCTGGGTTTGCAACTGGCTGGGGATAACTTGCAGGTGGTGCATGCCGGTGACCCCCGTGAAGAGGCGCTGCGCGCCTACCTGGGCATGGGCCTGGAACACCTGGATGTGCTGGAACAGCCTGCTGGCGCCGACGTGCTCGGGGTACTGGGTGACTATCTGCGCGAGGCCGGCGCCCAGTTGGTGCTGACCGGCAGCCAGGCCGAAACCGGTGAAGGGTCGGGTATGTTGCCGTTTTTGCTGGCCGAAAAACTCGGTTGGCCGCTGGTGGTGGGCCTGGCTGAGGTGGAGTCGATCGAAAACGGCACCGCTCAGGTGCTGCAAGCGTTGCCGCGCGGCCAGCGGCGCCGGTTGAAGGTGCGCTTGCCGCTGTTGGCGACTGTGGATAACGCAGCGCCCAAGCCGCGCCAAAGCGCGTTTGGCCCGGCGCGCCGTGGCGTATTGGCTGAACATGAAGTGGCAGTGGTAGACGACCCTGTGCTGGGCGATGACGCCCTGCAACCTGCGCGACCACGGCCCAAGCGGCTCAAGGTGATCAAGGCCAAGAGCGGCGCGGACCGCATGAAGGCGGCGACGGCCAAGGCCAGTGGCGGCGGCGGCAAGGTGCTCAAGGATGTGTCGCCCCAGGAAGGCGCCGAGGCGATTCTGAAGTTGCTGGTGGAGGAGGGGGTTTTGCGCTGAGCAAGGCCGCTCTGATAGAGCAGCTGCTAGCTAACTGACTTATATGCAAACGTGGGAGATTCCATGGTTTTGTGCAAGCTTGTGATGGCCTCATCGCAGGCTGTCGCCAGCTCCCACAGAGACCGCGCACAGCCACAATATCGAGGGCTGCCCCAGACTCCCGTGGGAGCTGGCGCCAGCCTGCGATGAGGCCTGGAGACGCCTGCCTAGAACTACGCCCCAAAACGGGTCGTGGGAGCGGGCTTGCCCCGCGATGAATGGCACCGCGTTGCACCCGCAGCAGGTTGCCCACCGAATCTGTTCGCCAAACTGTGGGTAAAGTGTTTGTGCTTTGCTGTAGCCCTTTGAAATCAAGGCCTGCACAGGATTGTTCAAATATTGATCAGCCCCTCATCGACAGGATCTTACCTATTTTCCGATAGTTGCCCACATTCATTGTTGGCTGCCCTGTGGATAATATGTTCGCCTATCTCTACAGCCCAGTGATATCAAGGCCTACACAGATTTGATCAAAAAACGATCATATGGCCCTTATTGGCGACCTGATCGCTTGAAATCATAGGGATAGTTCGCTTATCCACAGCGTTTATGGCGTGAGCGTGGTTATTGCCCACAAACGCTGTTGGTCTCTCTGTGGAGAAGGTGTGCGGCAATGGCTGCAGCCCTTTCACCACGTAGCCTTGAGCGGATTGGTCTTTTTTTGATCAACCCCTTCAAAATCTACCTTGAGGGTAACTCTGCCAGTTGTGCACAAAGTCTGTGCTCCTGGTTGTGGATAAAGTGTTGGTGATCCTCGCTAGCCCTCAGGAAACGTGGCTTTGCGCCGTTTGATCAATTATTGAGCACCTGACATATTTGTCAGTATCTCGGCGTCATGTTCCTTGTTAGGGTGATCTGCAAACATCCAGGGCTAACCATGCATGGCCACCTACCTGTTTGACATCGATCAGCAGCAGTCCTTGCTGCACGGCCCTCCCGACATCGCGCGGGCGTATCCCCCTTACGGTGCACTCAACGACGCACAGGGGCCAAGGTTGGCGTTTTGCGGCCAGCACCGAGACGCGTTTACGGGCTACTACCTTTTGGGCAATGGTCACCGCTGCTACAACCCGATCCTGATGCGTTTTGCGAGCCCTGACACCCTCAGCCCTTTTGGAAGAGGGGGCAAAAACGCCTACGCCTACTGCGAAGGCGACCCTATCAACAGAAGCGACCCTTCTGGGCGTTCGGCGGAGGATCACCTACTGCCGGCCATGGCTATTCTTGCCAACGCCCTGGGGCTGTTCGTCAGCGGGCTGCGATTACGGTCTTTGCACAAACAGCGGGTGGTCTCGCGCAGGGGAGTGGACAGTGCTGCCCCGCTGGCATCCCCAGAACGCTCGGATTGGATGATCTCTGGCATAAGCGCGGCCAGCTCCGCAGCAGGCCTGGTCGTCGGCGTGATCCGAACCGCTGAACCGAATACGGATTGGCAGATCTGGGGGCTGGCTGCGCTGACCGCTGTGTCAATTGGCACGACGGCCTACGAAGCATGGACCATGGCGGCGATGAGACCGTGGCAGCCCGCTGTTGAGTTAATCGGTATGGAGCTGCTGGGGTCGAACCCGCAGGTGTACCGCCCGCGCACCAGCGTGCTTTCGGGCGGGCCAGCCGTGCAGAACAGACGCCCTAGCGCGGCTTCCATCCGCTTAACGTAAGGCCTACTGCGCCTGCACTTCCTTCAGATACGCCGCAGGTTCCGCCCCAAGGTTCTCCAGCACCCGCTGGCTGTACCAGTCGATGAAGTTCACCACGCCGAATTCGTAGGTCTTGGAATACGGCCCAGGCTGATAGGCGGTGGAGTTGATCCCGCGCTGGTTTTCTTCGGCCAGGCGGCGGTCCTGGTCGTTGGTGGCGTCCCACACCTTGCGCATGTGCTCAGGGTTGTAGTCCACGCCTTCAACCGCGTCCTTGTGCACCAGCCACTTGGTGGTGACCATGGTTTCCTGGGCGCTGATCGGCCACACGGTGAACACGATCATGTGGTCGCCCATGCAGTGGTTCCACGAGTGCGGCAGGTGCAGGATGCGCATCGAGCCCAGGTCCGGGTTCTTGATACGGCCCATCAGCTTCTGGCAGGCCTGCTTGCCGTCCATGGTCATCGACACGGTGCCCTTGAGCAGCGGCATGCGCACGATACGGTTGCGCAGGCCGTGGCTCTTGTGCAGGTACGGGATTTTTTCGGCTTCCCAGGCGGCGGCGGAAGCTGCGACGTGGTCCTTGAAGTCCTGGCTGGCGCGCGGATCGTTGGTGTCGTCCCATTCCAGCAGGGTTTGCAGCAGTTCTGGGTGCGAACCCGAGCAGTGGTAGCACTCGCGGTTGTTTTCCAGCACCAGCTTCCAGTTGGCCTTTTCCATCAAGGTGGTGTGCACCGCCACCTTGGTGTTTTCCATGTCGTACGGTTCCATGTAGTGCTCAAGCGTTGCCAGGAACTCGTCGATGGCTGGCGGGTTTTCTGCCAGGCTGATGAAGATATAGCCACCGGCAACCTTCACGTGCACAGGCTTGAGGCCGTACTCCTTCATGTCGAAGTCGGCGCCCATTTCGGTGCCTGCAAACAACAGGCGGCCGTCCAGCTCGTAGGTCCACTGGTGGTAGTGGCAGACCAGCTTGGCCACCTTGCCCTTGTCGCTGACGCACAGGCGCGAGCCACGGTGGCGGCAGACGTTGTGGAAGGCATGCACCTTGCCCTCGGCACCGCGCACCACCAGGATCGGGTTCTTGCCGATCTGCAGGGTGATGTAGTTGCCCTTGGCCGGGATCTCGCAAGTCATGCCGGCGATCAGCCACTCCTTCTGGAAGATCTCCTGCATGTCGATCTGGAACAGACGTTCGTCGGTGTAGAACGGTTGCGGCAGCGAGTAGGTGCGCTCGCGGGTCTGCAGCATCTCGGCGGTCGCCTTGCGTGCAGGTTCCAGTGGATCGCCCAGGCTCAGGGTTGCGGTGACGTCCATCGTGTATTCCTCGGGGCCGTGTGCGGCCGGCAAAAGGTGGCTAATCGTTGTTGTGGTGCCGCAAGGCTGTTGGTTGAAAAAACAGCTCGTTGTTTTGTCGTGGAGTGTGCGTTCGAACCTGTTGCGAACCATGCCCATGGGCGACATGGCCGAATCGAATTCCGACTCGCCAGCCCTTGTCGTGTGGGGCTGGTCGCGATAAGTACGCCGATGTCGCGGATGGGAATGTACGGCGCCGGTGGAGTGAGCATTATCGCAGCCATAAGAAAGGCCGATCGTCGGCTGCTGGAGATGAACATGTCCGAAACTTTCCTCAACCCGGTCACCACCCAGACCTGGGCCAATGGCCGCCATATCGTGCGCTGCGTCAAGGTCATCCAGGAGACCTGGGATGTGCGCACGTTCTGCTTCATGGCCGACCAGCCGATCATGTTCTTCTTCAAGCCCGGGCAGTTCGTCACCCTGGAGCTTGAAATCGAAGGCAAGCCGGTGATGCGCTCGTACACCATCTCCAGTTCGCCGTCGGTGCCCTACAGCTTCTCGATCACTGTGAAGCGGGTGCCGGGGGGGCTGGTGTCGAACTTCCTCCACGACACCATGCACGAGGGCGCCGAGCTGCCAGTGCACGGCCCGGTGGGGTTGTTCAATGCCATCGATTTCCCGGCCGGCAAGGTGCTGTACCTGTCGGGCGGCGTGGGGATTACCCCGGTGATGTCGATGTCGCGCTGGTTCTACGACACCAACGCCAATGTGGACATGGTGTTCGTGCACAGCGCCCGCTCACCGAAGGACATCATCTACCACCGCGAGCTGGAGCAGATGGCCTCGCGCATTCCCAACTTCAGCCTGCACATCATTTGTGAGAAGCACGGGCTGGGCGAGCCGTGGGCCGGCTACCGGGGCTACCTGAACCAGCGGCTGATGGAGTTGATCGCCCCGGACTTCATGGAGCGCACGGTGTTCTGCTGCGGCCCGACGCCTTACATGAGTGCGGTCAAGCGCATGCTCGAAGCTGTCGGTTTCGACATGAAGAACTACCACGAGGAGTCGTTCGGCGCGACGCCGCCAGAGGCCAAGGCCGATGCGGTGGAGCATGCCGAGGCGGCGGCGGATGCGCCAGAAGTCGACCTGGCCGACCTCAACCTGGTGGAGTTCGTGGGCAGCGACAAGAGTATCCGCATCGCCCCGGGCGAGACGGTGCATGCGGCTGCTGCGAAAGTTGGCTTGATGATCCCCAAAGCCTGCGGCATGGGTATTTGCGGCACCTGCAAGGTGCTCAAGCTGGGCGGCGAGGTGGACATGGAGCACAACGGCGGCATCACCGAAGATGACGAAGCCGAGGGTTACATCCTGTCGTGCTGCAGTGTGCCGAAAGGTGATGTGCGCATCGATTATTGATCCGGGATCGCACGGGGCTGCTGCGCAGCCCATCCCCATATCGATGCCGTCTACGCGGTCAGTGTAGGAGCGGCCTTGTGTCGCGAAAGGGCTGCGAAGCAGCC
>NZ_JABWRG010000147.1:0-7929 GCF_014268825.1 Pseudomonas sp. SWRI51
CAGGGCTGCTGCGCAGCCCAACGCGGGACAAGCCCGCTCGCCACAACTATCTATCGTTTCCCACAGGATCGGGTACACCAGCAATGTTGCGGTTGAGCACGGTCTCCGTGGGAGCTGGCGATAGCCTGCGATGAGGCCGGTGCAGGCGGTGCAGCACCCTAGAGTGCTCTACACCGCAGAGCTCATGGCGCCAGGCTGTCAGGCACCGCCTGGCGCTGCCCGGCCCAGTACTGCACCAGCTCGCGCAATTGCGACAGCTCGACGGGCTTGGCCATATGCCCATCCATGCCCGCCAGGCGGGCACGCTCTTTGTGTTCGGCAAGAATATGCGCAGTCAGGGCGACGACCGGGGTGCGTGGGCGCTGGTTGGCTGACTCCCAGGCGCGCAGTTGCTGGGTGGCAGTAAAACCATCGAGCACCGGCATTTCGCAGTCCATCAGCACCAGGTCGTAGTGCTTGGCCTTCATGGCCTGCAGCGCTTCTTCGCCATTGCTGGCGGTATCGGGCTGCAGCTCCAGTTTGCCGAGCATGCCGCGGATGACCTTGGTCGAAATACTGTTGTCTTCGGCCACCAGAATGCGGAAGTCGCCCGGCAGGTGCAGCGGCTGTGGCGCGCTGGCCGGCGATGCTGGCATGGCCTGTTCGCGGCCACGCAGGGCGAGCTCTTCGGCCAGCGTGGTCTTTAGCGTGTAGCCGGCAACCGGCTTGGCCAGAATGCGCTTGATGCCGGCGTTGCGCGCAATCACCTTGCTGGGCGCGTTGCTGATGCCGGTGAGCATGACCACGAGGATGTCGTGGTTCAGGCTTGGGTCTTCCTTGATCTTGGCGGCCAGCTGCATGCCGGTCATGCCCGGCATGTTCTGGTCGAGCAGCACCACATCGAAATAGTCACGCAGGTGCGCCTTGGTGCGCAGCAGCGCCAGCGCCTCCTTGCCCGATGGCACGGCGCTGACGTTCATGCCCCAGGCGCTGCATTGCTGTACCAGCACCTTACGGCAGGTATCGTTGTCGTCCACCACCAGCACCCGCGCATCGCGCAGCGGGCCGTCGAAGTCGGTGGGCGGCTGCTCCAGGCGCTGTGGGTCCAGCGGCAGCGACAGCCACAACGTGTTGCCCATGCTGGTGCTGGTCTTGATGCCGAACTCGCCCTGCATCAGGCCAATCAACTGCTTGGCGATTATCAGGCCCAGGTGGCCACCGAGCTTGTTGCTGGAAAGAAAATGCCGGCTGTGCAGTTCGGCCTGCAGCAGCGCGTCACGCTCGGCGGGGGCCATAGGCTCGCCGCTGTCCTGCACGGCGATGCGCAGGCGCGTGGCATCGCCACGCTGGTCGAGCGCCACCACCAGCAGGATCTCGCCGTGGTCGGTGTTTTTAAGTGCGTTTTCCAGCAGGCTCGACAGCGCCTGGCGCAGCCGTGTGGGGTCGCCGCTGATGACTTGGGGCACCTGCGGCTGGGTAAAGCTGATCAGCTCGATGTTCTGCTGCTCGGCTTTGGAGCGGAAGATGTTGAGGCAGTCCTCGATCAGCGCGTTAAGGTCGAACTGCACGTCATCCAGCTCGATCTGCCGGGATTCGAGCTTGGAAATGTCGAGAATTTCGTTGATCAGGGTGAGCAGCTCGTTACCCGCGCTGTGGATGGTCTGCACATAGTCGCGTTGTTTGACCGACAGCGGCGTGCCCAGTAGCAGCTCGGTCATGCCCAGCACGCCGTTCATCGGCGTGCGGATTTCGTGGCTGATCTTGGCCAGGAATTCGGCCTTGGCGTTTATTTCGGCGTCGCTGGCTGCCAGGGCGCGGCTGGCGCTAAAACGCTCCTCGCTGATGCGCCGCAGACGTTCACTGACCGACAGGTTAAGCAGCAAGCCACTGCCGACGGTCAACGCCATCAGGATGCACAGCAGCCACGGCGTTGGCGTGCGGGTCAGCCCCAGCAGGGCCGGCAGCAATACCAGCCCGCCCAGGTTGAACACCAGCATGGCCACGGCAAACAGCCGCCCCGGCCGGTAGCCGCCGAGCCAGTGGTAGCCACTGACCAGCAGCATGCTGACGCTGCCCAGGGCCAGCAGGGCGTAGGTCATCAGGTTCAGCGGCAGGGTGTCGACGAACAGCAACAGCAGGCCGCTCACCGCCACCAGCAGCATCTCGCCTTGTAACAGGCGGTTGAGCCGCGCCGAACTGCAGGGGGCAAAGAAGTGCTGGGTGAAGTACAGCCCGGCAAGGCACGCCAGCACCAGGGTCAGGTAGGCGGCCGGGGTCTGGGCGCTGTACCACTTGTGCGACCACGGCCCGCTGAGGTTGAGCAGAATCAGCGCGCTTAGCAGCATCAGCGCGTGGTACAGCGCCAGAATCAGTGTGGTGCTGGATCGGGTGTAGGCGAAGCGGATCAGGTTGTGCACGATCAGCATGGCCAGGCCGCCAAACAGCAGGCCGAACAGCAGCGGCTGGCTTTGATCGGCGGCGGCCAGGGCCGAGGGTTCCAGGCTCACCGCTGGGCGCAGTTGATGCTCGGAAACCAGCCGCAGGTACACATCTACCGGCTGGCTGCTGCGCGGCAGCGGCAGCACATGGTCGCTGCCATGCAGGTCGGGGCTGGTGTTGTCGCCTTGACGCCCGTGGTGCAGCTGGCGCAGCAGCCTGCCGCCTTCGAGGGCATAGAGGTCAAGGCGCGAGAGATCGGGGGCAAAAATACGGACCAGTTGTTCCTGGTCAGTGGGTTCCAGGCGGTAGTGCAACCACAGGGCCTGGTCGGGCAGGGCGGCTTCCAGTTCGTCGAGGCCCACCGGGCTGAACTGGTTGCGGTAGCGCTCGGAGCGCACATCGGACAGCTGCAGGCTGGCTTGTTCGTCGAGCAGCGCAGACCAGCCGTCCTGATCGGCGTGCGCCGGGAACAGGCAAAGCAGGGCCAGCAAGCTGACGATCAGGGCGGTGGCAATCCGAAGCCGAGGCACGACGAAATCCTTTCTTAGCTAAATAAGCCAGGCAACAACTATGCGCGGCGCGCCAAGGCGAAGGCAAGGCCCAGAAGGGCCTTGTCGACGAGCCGAAGGCCGTGTCGCGAGCGCGTCACGGCTGTTCGGTGCAGCCTTACTGCTGATCTTCACCGCGCTCGCGGGCAATGGCCCGGTAGCCGACGTCGGTGCGGTAGAAGCTTGCGTTCCAGCTGATTTCGCGGGCCAGGCGGTAGGCCTGTTGCTGGGCATCGGCAACGGTGCTGCCCATTGCGGTGGCGCAGAGCACGCGGCCGCCGTTGGTCACGACCTGGCCATCCTTGAGCGAAGTGCCGGCATGGAACACCTTGCCTTCGATCTTGGCAGCAGCGTCCAGGCCATTGATCACGTCACCTTTGGCGTAGTCGCCCGGGTAGCCGCCGGCAGCCAGGACCACGCCCAGGCTCGGGCGCGGGTCCCATTGTGCTTCGACCTTGTCCAGGGCCTTGGCGAAGGCCGCCTCGATCAGCAGCACCAGGCTTGATTCCAGGCGCAGCATGACGGGCTGGGTTTCCGGGTCGCCGAAACGGCAGTTGAACTCGATGACCTTGGGGTTGCCGGCCTTGTCGATCATCAGCCCGGCGTACAGGAAGCCGGTGTAGACGTTGCCTTCCTCGGCCATGCCACGCACGGTCGGCCAGATGACCTGGTCCATCACGCGCTGGTGCACTTGGGCGGTGACCACCGGGGCTGGCGAGTAGGCGCCCATGCCGCCGGTGTTCGGGCCGCTGTCCTGGTCGCCGACGCGCTTGTGGTCCTGGCTGGTGGCCATTGGCAGCACATTGTGGCCGTCGACCATGACGATGAAGCTGGCTTCTTCGCCGTCGAGGAACTCCTCGATGACCACGCGCGAACCGGCTTCACCGAACGCGTTGCCAGCGAGCATGTCGCGCACGGCGTCTTCGGCTTCCTGCAGGGTCATGGCGACGATGACGCCCTTGCCTGCGGCCAGGCCGTCGGCCTTGATCACGATGGGCGCGCCTTTTTCACGCAGATAGGCCAGGGCCGGCTCGATCTCGGTGAAGTTCTGGTAGTCGGCGGTCGGGATCTTGTGGCGAGCCAGGAAGTCCTTGGTGAAGGCTTTGGAGCCTTCCAGCTGGGCCGCGCCCTTGGTCGGGCCGAAGCAGTCAAGGCCACGGCTGCGGAACAGGTCGACCACGCCGATCACCAGTGGCGCTTCCGGGCCAACGATGGTCAGGTCGACGTTCTTTTCGGCGAAGTCAGCCAGTTGCTCCAGGGCGCAGACATCGATGGCGACGTTTTCGCACTTGGCTTCAGTGGCGGTGCCGGCGTTGCCGGGGGCGACGAAGATTTTCTCGACCCGTGGGTCCTGGGCGACTTTCCAGGCCAGGGCGTGCTCGCGGCCACCGCTGCCAATGATCAAAACTTTCATGTCAAAACCTCGAGTTCTCTAAACCTGTGACCGTTGCGTGGGAGCGGGCTTGCCCCGCGATGACGTAAGGCAAGGCAACGCTGTGGCCTATGCTGACGCTATCGCGGGGCAAGCCCGCTCCCACGCAATCCGCAGTAAATTAGTGGCGGAAGTGGCGCATGCCAGTGAAGACCATCGCGATGCCGGCTTCGTCGGCTGCGGCGATCACTTCGGCGTCACGCATCGAGCCGCCCGGTTGGATCACCGCGCTGATGCCGGCCTTGGCGGCATTGTCGATGCCGTCGCGGAACGGGAAGAACGCATCCGAGGCCATGACCGCACCCTGCACCTGCAGGCCAGCATGCTCGGCTTTGATTGCAGCGATGCGTGCGGAGTTGACGCGGCTCATCTGGCCGGCGCCGACACCGATGGTCTGGCGCTGCTTGGCGTAGACAATGGCGTTGGACTTGACGAACTTGGCGACTTTCCAGGCAAACACCAGGTCATGCACCTCTTGCTCGGTCGGTGCACGTTTGGTGACAATCTTCAGGTCATCGGCAGTGATCATGCCGATATCGCGGCTCTGTACCAGCAGCCCGCCGTTGACCCGCTTGAAGTCCCAACCGGCAGCACGCTCAGCTGGCCATTCGCCGCATTCGAGCAGGCGCACGTTCTGCTTGGCAGCCACGACGTCGCGGGCGGCCTGGGAGATTTTCGGTGCGATGATCACTTCGACGAACTGGCGGTCGACGATGGCCTGGGCGGTTTCACCGTCCAGCTCGCGGTTGAAGGCGATGATGCCGCCGAAGGCCGACTCGGTGTCGGTGGCGTAGGCCAGGTCGTAGGCCTTGCGGATGCCGCCTTCGTTTTCCGGCACTACCGCCACGCCGCACGGGTTGGCGTGCTTGACGATGACGCAGGCAGGCTTGACGAAGCTCTTCACGCACTCAAGTGCAGCATCGGTGTCGGCCACGTTGTTGAACGACAGCTCCTTGCCCTGCAGCTGCACGGCACTGGAGATGCTCGCTTCGCCCTTTTTGGCTTCAACGTAGAACGCCGCGCTCTGGTGCGGGTTCTCGCCGTAGCGCATTTCCTGGGCCTTGACGAACTGGCTGTTGAAGGTGCGCGGGAACTGGCTGCGGTCTTCGGTCGACAGGGTGTCGCGGGCCTGGTCGATGGTGCCCATGTAGTTGGCGATCATGCCGTCGTAGGCGGCAGTGTGCTCGAACGCCTTGAGCATCAGGTCGAAGCGCTGGGCGTAGGTCAGGCCACCGGCCTTGAGGCTCTCGACGATACCGGCGTAGTCGCCGGCGTTGACCACGATCGCGACATCCTTGTGGTTTTTCGCCGCCGAACGGACCATGGTCGGGCCGCCGATGTCGATGTTCTCGATCGCGGTCGGCAGGTCGCAACCTGGCTTGTTGATGGTGGCTTCGAACGGGTACAGGTTGACCGCGACCAGGTCGATCGGCTTGATGCCGTGCTCGCTCATGATGGCATCGTCAGTGCCACGACGGCCGAGGATACCGCCGTGGATTTTCGGGTGCAGGGTTTTGACCCGGCCGTCCATCATTTCGGCGAAGCCTGTGTAGTCGGCCACTTCCACCGCGTTGACGCCGTTGTCCTTGAGCAGCTTGTAGGTGCCGCCGGTCGACAGGATCTCCACGCCGAGCTGTTGCAGCTCACGGGCGAATTCGAGGATCCCGGTCTTGTCGGAGACGCTGATCAGGGCGCGGCGGATCGGCAGGCGGGTAGTCTGGTCGGTCATTTCGGATTCCATAACACGGTGAAGTCAAAAAAAGGCGCCTCTTCGCATGAGCGCCTTTCTTGTATGGGGTTCTGGCCTTACAACAGATCGTACTGCTTGAGCTTCTTGCGCAGCGTGCCTCGGTTGAGCCCGAGCATTTCGCTGGCCTTGGTCTGGTTGCCCTTGACGTAGTTCATCACGCTTTCGAGCAGGGGCGCCTCGACTTCGGAGAGCACCAGGTTGTACACGTCCGTCACGGTCGCGCCTTCCAGGTGGGCGAAGTAGTTGTGCAGCGCCTTTTCGACGCTGTCGCGCAGGGTCTGACCCTCCTCGCTCGGCGTGTTCAGGTGCTGCTTGAGGTTGGCGTTGTCGCTCACGGGCGTTGTTCCACTCACTAATGTCTCGGTCATCATCGTCATGCGGCCACCCCTTGTTCGTCCTCTGTCCCAAGGCTCTGTCGACGTTCGGCGAAGTAGGCCTGAACGTTGGCGCACTGCGCTTGTGTGTCTTGCAAGGCGTTGAACTGGCTGCGGAACTCCTTGCCGCCAGGTCGGGTTGCCAGGTACCAGCCGACATGCTTGCGGGCAATCCGCACGCCCATTACATCGCCATAGAAGGCGTGTAGCGCGGCCAGGTGTTCCAGCAGAATGCGTTCTACTTCATCCAGCGCCGGGGCCGGCATGTGCTCGCCCGTGCGCAGGTAATGCTCGACCTCGCGGAAAATCCATGGCCGCCCCTGGGCAGCCCGGCCGATCAGCAGGCCGTCGACCCCGGTGGCATCCAGCACCGCCCGGGCTTTTTCTGGCGAAGTGATATCGCCGTTGGCAAATACCGGGATCGACACCGCCTGCTTGATGGCGGCGATGGTGTCGTACTCGGCTTCACCGGTGTACAGGTCGGCGCGTGTGCGGCCATGTACCGCAAGCGCCTGGATGCCGGCCTGTTCGGCGATTTTCGCGACGTTCAGGCCGTTCTTGTTCGCCCGGTCCCAACCGGTGCGAATTTTCAGCGTTACCGGGACCTCGACAGCGCCGACCACGGCCTGGAGGATCTCGGTAACCAAAGCTTCGTCTCTCAATAAAGCAGAGCCGGCAGCCTTGTTGCAGACTTTTTTTGCCGGGCAGCCCATGTTGATGTCGATGATCTGGGCGCCAGCGGCCACGTTGGCCCGGGCCGCCGCGGCCATCATCTGTGCATCACCCCCGGCGATCTGTACCGAGCGTGGCTCGGGATCACCTTCATGGATGCGGCGCAGGCTGGACTTGCGGCTGTTCCACAGGCTCATGTCGCTACTGACCATTTCCGACACCACCATGCCTGCCCCCAGGCGTTTGCACAGCGTGCGGAACGGCTGGTCCGTCACCCCGGCCATCGGCGCGAGGATCAGATTGTTGTGCAATGTATAAGGGCCGATGCGTACCGCCGACATAGGTGTTCCCTGTTGTGGGGCCGAATCATTGGAGTCGAAAAAGGGTGGGCATGATACCCGCTCTCGATGACTGGATAAAGAAGGATTTGGATAAAATCTGAACAGTTGCCGGCTTATGACATTTGCATGGGTGGCGTGGGAGTAGGCGTGCGCTGCAACGGTGCTGTCACTTTCGCGGGTCAAGTCCGCACGTCGGTTATATGCAACCCTGTACCGGCCTCATCGCAGGCTGGCGCCAGCTCCCACAAAGACAGCGCCGGGCCGCGATAGAGATGCCTGGCTGAGCTCCTGTGGGAGATTCTATGGTTTCGGGCAATTCGCTTTTGATTGTGTAGGAGCGGCCTTGTGTCGCGATGGGCTGCGAAGCAGCCCCAGGATCTGTGCACCCACCAGA
>NZ_JABWRG010000148.1:0-7210 GCF_014268825.1 Pseudomonas sp. SWRI51
GGGACAAGCCCGCTCGCCACAACTAACTATCGTTTCCCACAGGATTGGGGCCAGCCAGCAATGTTGCGGTTGGGCACCACCTCCGTGGCTGGCGCCAGCCTGCGATGAGGCCGGTGCAGGGCTGCACATAACCTACGCGCGAGCCGACAGGCGTATGCCTTAACCCTTGGCCGACCGGTCGATGGAGAACCCTGCCCAGTCCTGGCTCACCGGCATCAGCTCAAGGCTGTTGATGTTGATGTGGGCCGGCTGGTTGAGGACCCAGAAGATGGTGTCGGCAATGTCCTGTGGCTGGATCGGCTCGGCGCCCGCGTAGGTGGCGTCGTACTTGGCCTGGTCACCGCCGAAGCGCACCAGCGAGAACTCGCTCTCGCAAAGGCCCGGCTCGATATTGCTGACCCGTACCCCAGTGCCGCGCAAGTCACAGCGCAGGCTCAGCGAGAACTGGCCGACAAACGCCTTGGTGCCGCCATACACGTTGCTGCCTGGGTAGGGGTAATTGCCAGCCACCGAGCCTACGTTGAGGATCGACGCACCGCGGCCGTGGGCAATCAGCCGTGGCAGCAGCAGGCGGGTGGTGTACATCAGGCCCTTGATGTTGGTGTCGACCATGGTTTCCCAGTCGTCCAGGCTGCAGTTCTGCGCGGCATCCACGCCCAAGGCCAGGCCTGCGTTGTTGACCAGCCCCTGCAGTTTGTCGAACGCAGGCGGCAGGCTGGCGATGGCCGCTTCCATGGCCTTGCGATCACGCACATCGACCACCAGGCCATGGACTTCGGTCTTGGCCGACAGCTCCGCGCACAGTGCATCCAGGCGCTCCTTGCGGCGCCCGGTGAGGACCAGCTTCCAGCCCGCATCAGCGAAACGGCGGGCCGTGGCCTCACCGAAACCGGAAGTTGCACCCGTGATGAAAACGGTGGACGTCATGCTTTGCTCTCCTCGCAGTGGATATTCGTCGGCCGGCCTCGCAGCATGCCCGGCGCAGGCTTTTCCGACAACCGTTTCAGCGATTGATCAATAAATGACCATACCCATGAAACCCTTGTGGCAGAGGGGCTGGATCAGGCTATGCGCATGTTATCCACAAGGCTTTCCCCACGGATTGGGGGCAACTTGGGAGCGCTCGACTGCGCGTGGAGCACTGCACATCACCTCAGTGATGGCGCAAGGCTTTCAGGCATGCCGCCTAGGCGGTTGTGTCCAAAGGTTTTGCACAGAGTTATCCACAGAAAATTCAAGCTGTGGAAGCCTCGTCGTGACGTTGAAAAGCTTCACCAAGTAATCCACAAAGGGGAATTGATCAAATAATAACCACAACCCTACAGACCCCGCCGAACAAGGCCTAGAGCAACATGCCACCATGTTTTCCACAGGCGGTTCCACATATTCCGTGGAAAGTTTCTGCCTGTGGAAACAACGGCTTGCGAGGGGGTTATGGAGTGCTTCCAGAAAGATGTGCGACAAGTTGTCCACATGTGCCTGGCAGCATAAAAAGCATCGCGGGGCAAGCCCGCTCCCACAGATTATCGAGATGTCCGTGGGAGCGGGCTTGCCCCGCGATCAGAACATCAGTGCCCGCCCAGGTAGGCGTTGCGCACTTCTTCGTTGACCAGCAGTTCCTGGCCGGTGCCGGTCATGCGGATCTGCCCGTTGACCATCACATACGCGCGGTCCGAGAGCTTCAGCGCATGGTTGGCGTTCTGTTCCACGAGGAAAATGGTCATGCCGGTCTTGGCCAGCTCGCGCAGGGTGGCGAAGATCTGCTTGACCACAATCGGTGCCAGCCCCAGCGAGGGCTCGTCGAGCAGCAACAGCTTGGGCCGGCTCATCAGGGCGCGGGCGATGGCGAGCATCTGCTGCTCGCCACCCGACATGGTCATCGCCCGCTGGTTGCGCCGCTCCTTGAGCCGTGGAAACAGCTCGTACATGCGCTGCATGTCCTCATCGGCGTGTTTGTCGCCGATGGGGATGGTGCCCATCATCAGGTTTTCCTCAACCGTCATGTCCGGGAACACCCGGCGGCCTTCCGGCGACTGCGCAATACCGTTGGAGGCGATGTAGTGCGATGACTTGCGGGTAATGTCGGTGCCGCGGTAGAGAATCTGCCCGGACGCTGCGCGCGGCTGGCCGAAGATCGACATCAACAGCGTCGACTTGCCCGCGCCGTTGGCGCCGATCAGGCTCACCGTCTCGCCCTCGTTGATATGCATCGAAACCTTTTTCAGCGCCTGGATCGGCCCGTAAAACACATCCAGGTCCTGCAATTGGAGAATGGGCGCTGTCATACCAGTTCCTCTTCGTCGGCACCCAGGTAGGCGGCGATCACCGTCGGGTTGTTGCGGATTTCCTGCGGCGCGCCCTCGGCGATCACGTTGCCATGGTCAAGCACGACGATATGGTCGGAAATGCTCATGACCATGCCCATGTCGTGCTCGATCAGCACCACGGTAATGTCGTGCTCGTCGCGCAGCACGCGGATCATGCGGCTGAGCGCCTCGGTTTCCTGCGGGTTGAGGCCAGCCGCTGGCTCATCCAGGCAGATGATCTTCGGCCGCGTGCACATGGCCCGGGCAATCTCCAGGCGCCGCTGCTGGCCGTACGACAGCTCGCCCGCGAGGCGGTTGGCGCAGTCCACCAGGTCGACGACTTCCAGCCAGTAGAACGCATGGTCCAGCGCATCGCTTTCGGCCTTGCGATAGCCTTTGGTGTTAAGCACCCCGGCCAGCAGGTTGCGGTTGACCCACATGTGCTGGGCCACCAGCAGGTTTTCCACCACCGACATTTCCTTGAACAAGCGAATGTTCTGGAAGGTCCGCGCCAGCCCCGCGCGGTTGACCAGGTGGGTGCCGCCGAACATCTTGTAGTACACCCGGCTGGCAAAGCGTGCCGGCGACACGAAGTCGGCGGCCTGGAAGCGCTCGCCGAGCAGTTGGATGACGTTGGTGCGGCTACCGCGAACATTCAACTCGATGCGCCCGCCGCTGGCCTTGTAGAAGCCGGTCAGGCAGTTGAACACCGTGGTCTTGCCGGCGCCGTTGGGGCCGATCAGGGCGAAGATCTGGTTGCGCCGCACTTGCAGGCTGACATCGCTCAGCGCCTTGATGCCACCGAACTGCATCATCAGGTTGTCGACCGACAGAATGATATCGTCGCTCATGGCGCCACTCCTTTACGCGGGACCACACCGGTACGGCTGATGCGGATCAACCCGCGCGGTCGCCAGATCATCATCAACACCATCAACACGCCAAACAGCAGCACGCGGTATTCGGAGAAGCTGCGCAGCAGCTCCGGCGCCACGGTCAGCACGAACGCTGCAATCACCACGCCCACGGTCGAGCCCATGCCGCCGAGCACGACGATGGCCAGAATCAGCGCCGATTCGAAGAAGGTGAACGACGAGGGGTTGACGAAGCCCTGGTAGGTGGCGAAGAACACCCCTGCAAGCCCTGCCGTAGAAGCGCCCAAGGTGAATGCCGAGAGTTTGACCAGTACGTGGTTCAGGCCCATCGAGCGGCAGGCGATTTCATCCTCGCGCAGCGCTTCCCAGGCGCGCCCGACCGGCATGCGGGTCAGCCGGTGCTTGATGTACAGCACCGCCAGCACCACCATGAACAGCACCGCATAGATGAACACGAACTTGAGGTTGGGGTTGTAATCGAAGCCGAAGAACTCATGGATCGGCACCCCGCCGTCCTTGGCCCGGCGGCCGAACTCAAGGCCAAAGAAGGTCGGCGACGGCGCCGGCATGCCGTTGGGGCCGCCAGTGAACGACAACCAGTTGTTCAGCACCAGGCGAATGATTTCGCCAAAGCCCAGGGTCACGATGGCTAGGTAGTCACCGTGCATGCGCAACACCGGGAAGCCCAATATGCACCCCGCCAGCGCGGCGGCAATGGCCGCCAGCGGCAGCACACTCCAGAAGCCCAGGCCCAGGTACTGATAACCCAGCGCCAGGCCATAGGCGCCAATGGCATAGAACGCCACGTAGCCCAGATCGAGCAACCCGGCCAGGCCCACCACGATGTTCAGCCCCAGCCCCAATAGCACATAGATCAGACCGAGGATCACTACGGTCAACAGGTACTTGTTGGCAAAGATGGGGAACACGATGGCGATCACGATCAGCGCCGGGATGATATAGCGCAGCCGGGTCTTGTAGTCCGGCGCCAGCACATGCACACCCGAGCCGCCATTATCGAAGCCCGACTGCAGGCGTTGGCCGACCGAGCTTTGCAGGAACAGGCTGAGCACGAAGCGCCCCACCATCACCGCGCCGACCAGCCAGGCCACGCGCATGGGCTGTGCATTGAAGCTGTAGCCGTCGAGGACCACACCGACCACCGGGCCGAACACGATCAACGCCAGCAGCCCGGCGATGACTGTTTCTACCAGGCTGCGCTTGAGGTCGATCCCTTTGTTTTGTGTCATTTGGGCAGTATTGGCAACAGACATGATCACACCTTGGCCACGAGTGGGCGGCCGAGCAGGCCTTGTGGGCGGAAAATAAGGATGATCACCAGCAGCGAGAAGCTGAACACGTCCTTGTAGTCGGAGTTGATCGTGCCGGCGAACAGCGACTCGGAAATCCCCAGGATGATCCCGCCAAGCATCGCCCCAGGCAGCGAGCCGATGCCGCCCAGCACTGCGGCGGTGAACGCCTTGATGCCGATGATGAAGCCTGCGTAGAAATCGAAGGTGCCGTAGTTCATGGTGATCAGCACGCCGGCCAGGGCGGCCATCACCGCGCCAATGACGAATACGTAGGAGATCACCCGGTCGGTATTGATGCCCAGGATCGAGGCCATCTTGCGATCCTGCTGAGTGGCCCGGCACATGCGCCCGAGCTTGGTGTACTTGATGACGTAGGTGAGCAGCGCCATGCCGGCGAATGCCGCTATCAGAATGAAGATCTTGGTGTAGGTCAGTTGCACGAAGCCGCTGCCGACCTCGACGCGCATGGCGCCTTCAAGCAGCGTAGGCACACCCTGCTGGCGCGCGCCCTGGCTGATCTGTGCGTAGTTCTGCAGGATCAGCGAAATGCCGATGGCACTGATCAGCGGTGCCAGGCGGGTAGAGTTGCGCAGCGGCTTGTAGGCGATGCGCTCGATAGTGAAGCCGTAGACACCGGTGACTACGACGGTAAACAACAGCGTGCCGAGCATCAGCAAGGGGAAGGATTCAACGCCGAAATAGGCCAGCAATGCCAGGCTGATTGCCGCCAGGTAGGCGGAAATCATGTAAACCTCGCCGTGCGCGAAGTTGATCATGCCGATGATGCCATAGACCATTGTGTAGCCGATGGCGATCAGGCCATAGACCGACCCGAGGGTCAGGCCATTGACCAGTTGCTGCAGGAAAATACCATCCATAACGCAATCTCACCTGATTGAGACTGCACCAGCGCCGGCCACGGCGGCCTGGCGTGCAAAGGCCCTGGCGGCGCAACGGGGTGCAGATCTTCTGACAAAGACAGGTACCGCAGGGGCTTGGGCCCGGGCGTAGGCCCGGGCCGGTTGCCGTTATTATTTTTGTTTGTCCAGCTGGTGGTACTTGCCGTTGGCATCCCACTGGTAGACCACGTAGTCGGACACGGTCAGGTCACCCTTGGCGTCCCATTTCTTCTCGCCCATGACGGTCTTGACCGGGTTGGCCTTGAGCCACTTGGCGGCATCTTCGCCTTTGTTCGACTTGGCGCCGTTGAAGCCTGCGGCCAGGGCTTCGAGCGAAGCGTAGGCGTACAGGGTGTAGCCTTCAGGTTCGGTGCCGTTCTTGCGGAACTCCTCCACCACCGCCTTGCTTTCTGGCAGCAGACGCGGGTCGGCGCCGAAGGTCATGTACACGCCGTTGGTGTATTGCGCACCGCCTGCGGTGGAGACCAGCTCATCGGTGACGATGCCATCATCGGACATGAACGCCACGTCCTTCAGGCCCTGCTCGCGCAGCTGGCGTACCAGCGGGCCGGCTTCAGGGTGCAGGCCACCGAAGTAGACGACATCGGCACCGGCAGCGCGGATCTTGGTGACCACGGCGCTGAAGTCTTTCTCGCCGCGGGTCAGGCCTTCGTACAGCACCGGCTTGACGCCACGTTCTTCCAGCTGCGCCTTGGTCGCGTCGGCCAGGCCCTGGCCGTAGGTGTCCTTGTCGTGCAGCACCACCACCTTCTTGCCCTTGAGCACATCGACGATGTAGTTGCCGGCAACGATGCCTTGCTGGTCGTCACGCCCGCACATGCGGAACATCGCTGACAGGCCGCGTTCGGTGACCTGCGGGTTGGTGGAGCCCGGGGTGATGGCGATGACGCCGGCCTCGTCGTACACCTCGGAGGCGGGGATGGTGTTGGAGGAGCAGAAGTGCCCGACCACGCCGATTACCTTGTCCTGGTCGACCAGGCGGTTGGCCACGGCCACGGCCTGCTTGGGCTCGCAGGCATCATCGCCCTTCACCAGGACGATCTTCTCGCCGTTCACGCCGCCGGCTGCGTTGATCTTGTCGGCCGCTGCCTGGGCACCTTTCATGTATTGCTCGCCAAACGCTGCGTTGGCACCGGTCATCGGCCCTGCAACACCGATCTTGACGTCGGCCTGGACATACGAAGAAACACCTAACGCGGTGGCTACAGCCAGTGCCAGGAAACCTTTCTTGTAAAACGTCTGCGACATGAGGTGGTGCTCCTAGAGTTTTTTTTGGTTGGCACTACAACTTCTCAACCCTGTGCTCTGAGCAAGGGCCGTGCCATCGGTTTTGTCTTCTGGGAAAACACAGGGTAAGGCGCGATAACAGGCGACCAGCGGCCTTTTCTTTATTGAGCGTGCAACCGTCTGCGCCGCGTGTAGCGCCACCGCATGCATAGACAAGTCGCAACCAGCCGGTGCCATCATTGCAACCCTTGGCAGTGTTAACGTGCAACCGTCCTGTAACAGCATGCGTCACCGAACTGCACACCGCTGGTGCGCAATTGCTACAGGGGGCACTGTTTCAAGGCTAGCGGGTGCACGGAAAAACACCTCTGCCGGCTGGCTATCACAGGTTCAAGGCAAGGCCTCGATATTGCGGCTGTGCGCGGTCTCTGTGGGAGATGCTATGGTTTTGTACAAACCTGTTCCCGCCAGACATATCTCCTTGTGGCGAACGCCTTTGTGGCGAGCGGGCTTGTCCCGCGTTGGGCTGCGCAGCAGCCCCTGGGGTTTTCAGGGCTGCTGCGCAGCCC